>JBKQRG010000117.1:0-4934 GCA_052144015.1 Desulfomonilaceae bacterium | reverse complement strand
CACACTCGAAACGCTGATCGAACAGGTAATCTGGATACAGAACCGAAACCATCGGGCCTACCTGTCGCATAGAAAAAGGTGCATGCTTGAAGTCTTGGATGTGCCATAAGTCACGTTGTAGGGGTACAAAGCATGGAAAATGAGCGATCCGGTGCTGAAGAATACTTGACCCCAGAAGAGGCTGCCAGCGAATTAGGCTGCAATAATTTGATCACATTCGATAATTGGGTGAAGCGCTTTCGTATTCCAACAGCCAATAAATCATGGGACATTTTAATTCATGAGTACGGATATTCTGTTTGGGCTGAATTCGAGCCACACGGACCTAGGTGCGCTGTTCACTCCTGAGCCGTCACGCGGCCAAACCATTTCTCCACAAGCTGCATCACTTCTTCCGGTTCTTCCACTTGTAACACCTGCCGCCGAAATGCCGCACCGCAGCTCAAGCCATTTGAATACCAAACCAGATGTTTCCGCATCCGGCGAACGGCCTTTAGCGTTTCGATCGCCTCCAGTTGATAACGGAAGTGCGTGCGAATGACCCCCGACAAGTATATTGCCTGTTCCTCGACCGACGAACCTTTTGCGAGGGCTTTAAGAATCCTCCCCGGGGCCCAGGGCCTACCGAGAGCTCCCCTTCCCACCATGACGCCTTCACATCCGGATCGCTTCATCATATCCAGGGCATCGTGGGTGCCGGTGATCCCTCCGTTTCCAATCACCGGGATCTGGACAGCATTCTTGACCTCTCTCAGAATGTCCATAGATACGGGGCCCGAGTGCCGCACGGAACGGCTGCGGGAATGGACGATTACCGCATCAGCGCCCTCGGCTTCCATTGCACGTGCGAACTCAGGAGCATTCTGATCTTGTTCGCTCCAACCCGATCTGATTTTCACGGTGAGAGCCACTGGTACTGCTCGGCGCACGGAACGAACGATCCGAGATGCCAGGGATACGTTCTGCATGAGCGCGGCGCCGGATCCCTTGAAGACAATCTTGCGCGCCGGGCATCCCATGTTGATGTCAACAGCTACTGCACCTTGGTCAACGACTACACGCGCCGCTTCCGCCATCACATCCGGATCCCTGCCGTAGATCTGGAAGACAGTGGGGACCACATGCCCATCCAGGTCCATTGTCCGGAACGCGTGCCGATTCTTGACGAGGCCTTGAGCGTTCATCATCTCAGTCCAGACTGCGGATACCCCGAACTTTTGCACGACCTTCCGAAACGCTGTATCAGTGATACCCGCCATCGGCGCCAGGAAGACGTTTCCGTTGACTTCCAGTGTCCCTATTTTCATCTAACAAATGTCCTCTATCCCAAGCCCAATGTCCAGAGGCGACAGGTACGTGCTGACGGGAACAGACAATTTGTGCGATGACACGCGGCCTGCATCCTCTCATAACAGACGCAATTGGCGGACATGGAGACAGGAAGAAAGACGTGCAGAGCGTGTACCTTACGATCGGCGACGCGGACTTGGTGAGAGAAATGGGCCCTTTGGGGGCTCTGAAGTTTCGGTACATCAGAACAGGGAAGCTGTGTCTGTCCAGGCTCCCCCGTGATTTAAGGCGATTAAGTGGCGGGAGCGACGAGACTCGAACTCGCGACCTCCGGCGTGACAGGCGGAAGGTCCATATAATGATATTGAGGTCTTGCGTGATATCGCAGCCGATTCAGGTGCATTTAGACGCCTAAAATTGACGATTTCATACGAAAAGGGGCCCTTTGGGGGCCCTGTAGTTTTACATTATTCCACTATGTACGATCCCGCAAGCGTCCGCCACATAACATGCCGGATTTGATTATGTTTTGTCTGATTCCTGATAAATGTCAATGGGAATTTGGTCGAATCCTGCCTGGAATTGTCGCGAGGTATAACGAGAAGCAGCCGGCTGTGTTGAGCGGCGATTACGCTTGACCGTCCTTCATCTATGGTCTGCTGACGCCGAGCCTTACAATCCTAACTGCGCTTTCATCTTCTTAAGATACCTTCGGCTAAAGGGGATACTCCGGCCAGATTTCATCTGCATGTCGGCAAGGAGGTTTTCATGAAGGATAATCTCGTCCACGCGATCAATGTTGGCAAGATACTGCTTGTGGCAACGAATCAGGTTTGTACGGGCTTCTAGCACCTTCAGGGTCAGTTCGGTATAGAATTCTCCATAGGAGCAAACCACGTATACACCGGCAATGTCTGATCTCACGTACTCTACGTCCGAGATGTCGATCAACTTGATCCGATTCGAAGAAACGCAAGGGATTCTTTTGATTTCCGGCCCTTCGTAAGCCGGTCGGGTCTCTTCGCCCAGCATCCTTTTGAGTTTATGGACGGTCTTGGCGAGCCTCTGCTTTTCTAAGGGCTTGAGCAGATAGTCAAGCGCATTTTCCTCAAAGGCTTTTACAGCGTATTCGTCGTACGCTGTTACGAAGATTACGATGGGCATGACCTCTTCGTCGATCATGCTCACGAGTTCGAAGCCGCTCAGGATCGGCATTTGAATGTCGAGGAATAAGACTTCCGGCCGGTCCCGCTTAATGGCCTTGAGCGCCTCAAAGGCGTTGGCGCAGTTGCCTACAATGTGGAATTCTCCCGTCTCCTCCAACAGCGCTTGTAGTTCTTCGCGGGCATGGACTTCATCATCCACGATTAGCGCACGCATCATGTGCGGGACCCTCCATGGGCATCCGTATCGTGACCCTGGTCATTTCGTTCGGCACGCAGGTCACAGAGGTCCCGGAACCGCTCCCCATAAGGAACCTGATTCGTTTGTCGACAATTTTTATTCCCAGGCCGTGGTCAGCCCTTTTTTCATTATACGTTCCGGCATTATCTTCAATTTCGATAATAGCAAAGCCATCCTGGCGGTAAGCACGTATCTTAGCGATGCCTTGCCCCAACATGTTAGAAATCCCGTGTTTGATTGCGTTTTCTACAAGTGGCTGCAGCGTGAAAGTGGGGATGCGCAGGTTCAGGAGGCTGGGTTCGGTGGCAATTTCCACTCTGAGTCGGTCCTCGAAACGTGCCTTCTCGATTTCGAGATAGGAGTTCACGCGCGCAAGTTCTTCTTCCAACGTGGAGAATTCGTTGGTTCGTTTAAGATTCTTCCGGAAGAAGTTCGAGAGATGAATCAGCAAGTCTTTGGCCCTGTCCGAATCTTGTCGGATGATCGATATGATTGTGTTCAACGAATTGAACAGAAAATGCGGGTTCACTTGGGCTTGGACAAGCTGCAGCTCAGCCATCACTAGCAGGTTTTTCTGTTCTTCGTAGCGTGAAAGAAGGAGCTGATTCGAAAGCAGCCGGGCAATTCCTTCGCCCAGCGACTTATTCATATTGAGGAAACGCTTGGTCCTAGACTCATACAGCTTTATGGCCCCGATCACGTCATTGTCTATGGTCAGGGGCACTATGAGCACAGAGTTGAGCTGACATTTTGCAGACAGCGAGCAGGTGTACTGGTCCCGAATGCCATCAGCGAAGATGACTTTATTTTCACTGATCGCTTGCCATGTCAAAGGTGAAGAGATTGGCATGTGAGGCCGATGGTGATCGGATCCTTCGCCCACGAAGGCCAACACTTGCTTAGCGTCGGTAATTGCTACGGCAGCGACCCCTGTTTCCTCATGGATAATATTCGCCATATCCAGAGCAGTTTCGCGATTGAACCCCTTACCGAGAATACTCAAGGTGCGCTCCGCGATTTCAAAGGCTTTGGCTGAAAAGGTGGCCGCAGCCTTGTCATAGGTGTTTCTCTGATCCCTGATAACGCTCATAAAGAGGGCGGCTCCTGCGGAACTCGTCACAATCATTGGCATAGCGATAACTTTGACGAGCGCCACTGCATCGGCGAAAGGACGAGAAACGGCGAGTATGATCGCCATCTGAACCATTTCAGCGAACATCGTGGTAAAAAAAGCGACCATCGGACGAAAGGTTTGATCCAGCCTGTTTTGCCGGAACAGATACAGGTGCACAAGGCCACCGATCAATCCTTCGGTGGTTGTTGACAGGCCGCACGAGAACGCTGTGAAACCTCCGAAGAAGTACCGGTGGAGCCCGCCTGTAAATCCCACACTGGTTCCCAGGATTGGTCCCCCAATGATACCTGCCAGCACGGGACCGATCGCTCGTGTGTTTGCAAGAGCATCGTGGACCGGCAGGCCCAGGTACGTCCCCATCATGGATATGGCTGAAAAAAAGAAATATAGGTAGACCTTGTCGCGTGTGCTGAGATTCTCATTGGTGAGCGGCCTGAACCACGGCGATTTGCTGTAGATGTAGGCTACGACAAGAAATACCGCCATTGTTTGCAAAAGTGAAAACAGAACGCCCATGTCTAATTATAGCACATGCTACTTCTGCGGAGGATATTGGCTTCACGACGTCAAAAAGTCATTGGAGACAAGAAAAGCGAACCATTTCAGCGGTTGCCAGGAGTAACGCCCGAAACTGAGGATGACTCGCTGGGGGCTCCAGAATTGGTGGGACAGGCATCCGAGACTGTCTCAGAATCACCCAATCTGCCAAAATCGTAGCACGATGCAGTGTAGGGGCAGCTTTCAAACCTGCCCGATCTTGGGAAATCCGACCAAGGGCGGGTTTCAAACCCGCCCCTACATGGGCTGTCTGCTGCCCCCTCGAATTGCATAGGCCTTGCGCCGCCTGCTGGGATACATCTCTGCATTGATATCGTAGCACGATTGCCGTCGCGAACGAAATTCTGAGACAGTTTCATCCTGCCTGCCCCACCAATCTATGTCCGCGGGCTCGGTACGTGTTCCGGACGTCGGAATAAGTCAAGACTTTCGACGACCACTGTGCACGTTGATAGACGAACGGAAAAGGGATCCCCCTTTTCCGTTCTCATTCACTGGTTACTCCACCACGATTGCAAGTACTTGCTCCCCGTACTTGTCTGTCACC
>JBKQRG010000116.1:0-7502 GCA_052144015.1 Desulfomonilaceae bacterium | reverse complement strand
TTTGCAAAAAGCCCCTCCCCAGAAAATATCCCAGGGTTTTCCCCCTTGGTCTCCTCGTCTTCACATTGCTGCGCGTCTGGCGGAATGCTTTAAGAAAGCTCTCACGCAGTCCAGAGTTTGCAAAAGGGATTTCTCCTCTCGTAATTCCAGGACCCACCAGTCACAGAGAAGCAGTCTTTGGAGTAATCGCAATCTGTCATCAAGATCGGAGTAGTCATCAGGAGGTATATGGCCGGCCGCGGTTTCTTCGTGATAAATATGAGCGCTCAAAATCTTTTCAGGATGAGGCAGAGCAAAGTCCTCGATATCATACGCTTTATTCGTAACAGATGAGCACACGTGCGCATGACCTACGTCCAACGTTCCCCAGCAATTAGCTTTACGTATCAGTTTCTCATATAGATTGGGTTTTGCAGTCCAGCCTGTAATCAGATTCTCCAGAGAGACCCGTATTCCATGCCGACGACCCATGATTGCAACATCTCTCAGGCGAAAAATGGTCGCGTTCCAGGAGATCCCTTCCATGGAATCCCTGTCGAGGCCAACGTGCACCGCGGCGTAACGGCCTGAGATCTTGGCGATCAAATCAAGCGCCGTATAGAAGATATGCTTCGAAAACCGGCCCCTCTCGGTATCCATGTCTCCCAGTTCCCAACCGGGAAAGAAAAGATGAAATCGAACCTCGAGGGGAGCGAGTCTTGACAAGGTGTTCAGTAACCGTTTTTCTTCCAATCGATTCTTCGGCAAGTCTTCCGCACGCAGAGTCCAATCTATTCCGCGAAATCCGCAATCAAGAGCGAATGATCTCAGCTCAAGGACGTCTGAATAGAAATTGGGGCAAGCGAGTTTGGGTCCATTCATGCGCGCGTATCTCCTGCTCTCACAACTATCCGCATAATACATCGTTAGCACCGATATGTCAAATAGGAATTGACGATAGTCGTATTGGCTGCTGTAACAGGACCCACACTGAAGCACTCGCGCAGGAGCAATAAGAAAGGTCTACCGATCGATTGCCCTCACTTTTCCTCTGGTGGCAGACGCGAAGACTCCTGCGACACAGAGCAGAGCAAAGATCATGAAAGCTGTTTTCAGGCTGCTCACGAAAGCAGGATACTGCTGAGGCGATATTTGAACCCGACCGAGATATAGAGAGAATACGACCGTAACGATCCCCATGCTGAACATATTTCCTATAAGACGTATCGATGCCGCGGTCCCGGACGCAACACCGTAAAACCTCGTTTCCACTGAGCCCATGATGGCATTCATGTTTGGAGACCCAAATAGAGCAAATCCGATTCCGAGGAAGACCAAATCGGAAATTATGAATATTATGCTCGTTTGAAATTTCAAGAAGGTCATTGCAAGAAGTCCGGCCGCTGTCATGGCCATGCCCAGTGAAGCGAGTTTTCCGGGCTGCACCCTGTCCGAAAACCTACCCGCAACTGGAGCAAAAACAGCCACCACCAAAGGTTGCGCCATGAGAGCCAATCCCGCGTCTTGCGGGCTGAGATCCTTTATATACTGCAAATAGAGGCTTAACATGAACGTCACAGCGAAAGTAGCGCTCTGATTAATGAGAGTAGCAAGATTCGATAGGGCAAAGGTCCTATTTTGAGTAAAGAGTTCCATGTTGACCATCGGAGAGGCGCTCTTGCCTTCCCACCAGATGAAGAATCCAGCCAAGGCCAACCCGAGGCCGATGAGCCAAAAACTTTCCAGCGCCGGCAATGTGGAAACCCCGTACATGATGAGGACTATCGCTGCTCCATAGAGAATCGACCCGATAACATCAATCTTTTCTCCTGCCGATTCAACCCATTCCCCCCGAAGTTTCCAGGTTGACAGATAAATCGCCACGATTCCGACGGGGATCGTAACCATAAAGATAGATCGCCAGGTGAAATGATTAGTCAAAACCCCGCCAAAAAAAGGACCCGATGAAAGTCCTATGTACACAGCGGCAACAGTTGTTCCGATGGCTCTTCCACGCTCCTGCGGAGGAAATACGGAACTCAGGATGGCCACGCTGGTCGGAAAAATCATTGAGCTTCCCATGCCCTGAGTTACACGTGATAGCAAAAGCATAGACGGCGTCGGAGATATGGCAGCGACGGCGGAAGAAATGGTAAACAACCATATCCCGTATATGAAAATCTTCTTACGTCCGTATATATCGGCGATTCTTCCCAAAGGAAGCACAAACACGGCATAAGACAGCAGGTACGCAGTGGGTATCCATGCAAGTATGATTGCGTCGAGGTGGAAATCGCTTTGGATTGCCGGGAGGGCAACATTGGTCGCCGACACCATGAACGGCGTCAAAAACGAACTCACCGTAGCGACCACCAAAATTGATCGCTTCTTAGCATCATTTTCCATCCAGAATTCACCTTGAATGCGGGTAGTCTCCGCACTATACGTGAGTATCGCATCGCCTTGGATAATAATCCAGGGTAGGGCATGACAGCAACCTTCTCGAAAGAAACGGAGAGCGAAATGAAGCCAAAACATACTGCAGGTAGGCGAATCGTCAGACAGGTTGAGCCTGGTGATTTCTTCGAGGAGACGTCCCCTGAATGAAAGAGGGAAAGTCTCGGGAACCCGCTTTTTGTGCAAAAAGCCGGTTCCCGAACCCCCCGGTAAAAACTCTAGGTGGCTGGCGGTATATCGCTGCCAATCGATAACAACACGCCATGAGTGATGGAAAAAACATATAGTGGATGGATACGGCGGCCCGTGGCAGACGGGATCTTTCGTCGGCCATTGGCTGAGGTCATGAAAACCATGTCGGGCACGGCCCGGTCTACCTCTGCGCAACCGTTTCGGAGTTCACAAGAAAGTCTCTGTCCGGATAAACCCCCTGTATTTAATGTGATTTCTTTGAAGATTGCCACAGTCCTCTTAAATCGGCAAGACTTTCATCCTTCGCCGTGTCATGAAGACATGACTGTTTTTACCGGAGGGTTCGGGCCCACTCGGCGTGGCGCCAACATGCATCTTGAGACTGAGAGCCCTCAACACACTGCGATGCCCGCTGATGCATAATCGCCGTGCGCGGAGCACTTCAAGAAGCGGGTTCCCGAGAATTTCCCTCTTCCATCCAGCCCCGGACCACTTGCGGAGCAAAAGAAACAATTCATCGTCTGAAAAAGAAGTTGTTGTTTTTTCTGAACTGATGAAAATAGTTTGAAGCTTGATCCCTAAATCTTATGGTTGGTTAAATGATGAGAGATCTCAAAATCGAGACTTTGATTGAGGCGTTTTATCACGACCCGTTGATCGAATTCCTATTGCCGGAAGAAGAATACCGAGCCAAGCCGCTTTCCACAGGGATAGAGTTTCTTTTAGGGTTGTCGTCAGCCACCTGGAGCGTTGGAGCCGGAACTAGGAAGTGTGCAGGAGTGATCGGCGCCGCTTCACCAGAGGAGTATCCGCCTCCGTTTTTTCAGTTAACGGTTATGTTGACCAAACTGATTCTGAAATCCCTATCTTCCACTCCCGTCCGTGTGACGGAACAATGGCTTCGCATCTTTCATAAGTTCGATAAGATAAAGCCTTTACAGCCTCATTGGTACATTCTGATTCTGGGAGTTCATCCGGATCACCAGGGAAAAGGATTGGGCGGAGAGCTGCTGAAACAGGTTCTGCAACGAGCGGACGACGAAGGAGTTCCCGTTTATCTGGAGAGTTCCAATCCCAAAAATCTGGATTTTTACAGAAAGTATGGATTTGAGGTGACAGATGAAATCGTTCCAATTGCCTTAAACGGCGACTTAAACATCAGGAGGACACGGCCAGTTGCGAAAATCAATTTGGCATTGTGGTCATTGTATCGACGCGGACAGATGATAGGCTAGAAAAAGAAGCGGCGGGCAAGAGCTCTGATGACACGCACACGGGAGTCATTTTCGGGGTGCGCCGAGAGATGAGATTTGTCGAGGTTAGGAGGCGTGAGCTCTGACCAAACTTGCGACTCCCTTACGGCCGTCAATAAGCGAAGCAAGCGGCCTCTTAGCGATCGAATTCGAAAACCTGACCAAGGAAGGCAAGAACAAAGTTGATGTTTATGGCATGCATGGTTACCGGATCTTTTCGCCACCTCTGTGCCTTTCCAACTGAAGTGAAGTGGAGGAGTCACCCCCAACTGCTTTTTTCGCTAATCCCGGCGTGATAGCCCCGAAGATTCTCGATTTAACCGTCTTATTCTATCATACTATGCTCCATGCGCAAGCAAAAGCTATGTCAGACTTCGGCTGGCAGAAAACGTGAAGAATTGATGCCGCACGAGTTGCCTCGATTTACCCACTTTATTCACAAAAAGAATGAAACCGTGAATATGGGACCCCGCCTTTGATGCAATTCCTAATGCCCGCGGCAGTCACGCTATGCGTTCTATCTCTGCCAATGGAACTAGCCAAGAAAGTATTGTAAGAACAGAACGAACTATGTTATCAAGGGTCACTTAATTTAATGGCTAGTGCTGATCATGACTGACAATGGCAATGCCGTGAAAGAAATGAGGGGAGGGGGTGGCGATGATTGTTAGAACGTCAGCAAGAAATATGTTCGCGGCTGTAATTCTTTTCGCTTTATTTTTCATTACGAGTACGCTAGCGAATGCCGAAACTCCCATAATATTAGGCGCTGTTATGCCGTTAACGGGAGACCTGGCGACGTATGGAAAACCGGTTAAGCAAGGTATGGAATTTGCGCTATCTCAGATAAAGGCAGCCGGTGGAATCAATGGAAGAGAACTGCAAATTCTCTTTGAAGATGATTCTGGTGAAGCCCGGCGAGCAGTCGATGCTTTCACTAAATTGGTAGATATTGACAAGGTTCCTATCGTCCTTGGACCATTGACTTCCAGCGCATCATTGGCCACGGCGCCTCTCGCCGAATCCAAAAAAGTCATACAGTTATCGACAATCGCGGGGACGATCAAGCTCAGCGGGATCAGTCCGTACGTGTTCCGTTTGTTCCCTTCAGACGAGTTTCAGGGCGCGTATCTGGGGGAGACCGCGGTCGACACCTTTCATTCAAAACGCGCTGCGCTGATTTACGTGAATAATGCGTATGGACAAGGCATCAAGGGTGTGGTAAGGCGCACCTACGAGGCCAAGGGCGGCAAGATTGTGGACGAAGAAGCAGTGCCCGAAGGGGGGACGAATTTCAATTCGCAGATTGCCAAGATCAAGTCCACGAATCCGGACCTGATTTTCGGATTGCTCTATTACAACGAGGGCGCCCAATTCTTGGTTCAGGCGAAGCAACAGGGCTTGAACGTGACGGTGTTGGGCGGAGACGCTTGGTTCGGGCCTATTGGGAAACTGGCGGGTGACGCTGCTGATCTACTTGTCTTTTCCAGTGTGGCCTTTGGGCCTGAGCAAAAGAATATGAAGAAGATGCAAGAATTCATAGAAGCTTTCAAAGCAAAATATGGCCAGCAACCCGATTCCTATAATGCGACGGGTTACGACGCGGTGTATGCTGCCAAGATGGCCCTGGAAAAGGCAGAACTGGATCCTGCGAAGCTGAAGGATGCCTTTCGCACCGTTGAGTTTGAAGGGGCATTAGGGCAAGTAAAGTTCAATGATAAGGGCGATAATGTGGGCGGCAAATTTTCTCTTTTCAAGGTTGAGAAAGATAAAGCAGTTCCTTTTGCTCCATGACTTGGGCGACCTAGGTCCTTGAGGAAATGGGAGAAGTAAGCATGACACTAATTGTTAAGCACAAGGCTGAGGAGTCGATACGGCATCCGGATCAATCCTTCGGAACGAAATCCAAGGATGCGAAACGCACAGTGTGTGGAGACGAGAAGAACTACTCTTTTGAAGTGTTAGAGGTAGCGCTGGACGGGCATCGCTTTACTCATGGTGAGTAGTTAGACCAATTTCGTGAGCCTGCTGCGTTGCGCACTGCTTGGGGACTTCTGCCTTGGCTTTTCAAAAAAGCAATAAGCTTGGATTTCCAGTGCCAAGCACGAGGGGTGCCGAAGCTGTTTGACAGAGGCATTGATCGCACCCAGGTGACGCGGAACTCTATCGTACCAAAGTGTATAGCTGAGGAACAGACCCCCAGGGGCCGGACTAAGGGAGGGCAAGGCAATGGTGGCATTGCGAGCTGCGCTTGATGGTAATGAGATGGACTTGGAACCGTTGGCCGAAATCATTGAGGAAGTTCGGTTCAAGGGCAAGCGCAGCCGGGTAATATTGTTTGCGGATCTAAAGGGTTCGACGAGGATGTGGGAACGTCCAGCGCGCTCAAAAGAGAGAGGGCCTGCCGAGATCCAAGCCTACCGGCAGACGGTGTTGCACAATCTATCGTACATCCTCACGTTGGACACGGAATCATTTAAAAGCGTTCGCTTCGTCGATAGCCTGCTTACGGACTTTGCAAGCAGATATGGGAATAAGACCAAACCAACCGAAACTGACTTGGCCAGCAAGCTCTGTACAATCTGGGAACAGTTTTTGAAGAAACATGGTCTCTCGCAATTGACGACCCTCTATAAGGCCAGCTTGGTGAAACAAATTGGTGATGAGGTTATGATGGTATTTGGCCCCAATGATGAGCAAAAACCGGGTACCGGGATGCCGTGCCATGCGGCGCTGTGCGTTTGCTTGTTCGCTCAGGAGGTGCTTACGCTTTGCAGCGAGGAAGGCTCGCATTGGTACGACAGAATCCACAACCTAATTTCATTGCCGTGGCCTCCAGAGTCGAAAGCCGTCTTACATTGGGCAGAAGATCTGTTGGATTTCGATGGGTTGGACTTCCTGGGCCGCGAAGTGAACCGTGCTTCGCGTTTAGCGTCGATACCACAAGGAGGGCAAATAATTGCCTCTGGCACATTCAAGCGCCAGTATGAAGAGGAGGCCAGTCGTGAAACACAGATTGACGAGAAGGTCGAAGTGATGTTGAGAAAGTACGAACGGTCTTTTTCTGCAATGCCCGCGAGCATACACGCAATGAAAGGAATTAGCGAGCCGCTAGAGATATATCCCCTCTGCAATACGGCGGGAGATATGTTTGACCTTTCCGTCGGAATCACAGAGGCCATTGTTTTTTTGCACGTAACTGACAAGTTTGAACTCGACCTATATTCCAGAGAATATAGGGCTGAGATCACGCACACTGCTGAGCTGCTTGATCATCACCGATATCTGCTTTTGCTACGCGCCCCTGCTCTGGACGATTATATCAAAGTCATTCTGGAAAATATCATTGGTAATGGTGAAATTGTTAACGCAACCTATTCTCATTTTACTCACTCGACCCAAAACAAGCTAACTTTAAACCCTGGAAATGGTGACAGGGAATTCATCAAGGAAGATCTGAAAGCAAGATCTCTATCGAGACATCTTGATGATAAGTACCCCTACAACGTGACTTATGGCACATCCAAGACTTCAAGCATGCACCTTTTTCTATGCGACAGGTAGGCCCGATGGTTTCGGTTCTGTATCCAGATTACCTGTTCGATCAGCGTTTCGAGTGTG
>JBKQRG010000115.1:0-3963 GCA_052144015.1 Desulfomonilaceae bacterium | reverse complement strand
CCTGACGAGGCAGGTGACTGAGGTGTGGCTCCTTGCATAGCCGGAGCGGCGAACGACGTACCGGGATCTTCCTGGGCACCGGCAATGCCCACCATCACCCCCATCGCCAAAAAAACGACCATCTGCACCAACAACAATGACTGCTTGTTCATGAAAGTCCCTCCGTGTTTAATTTTCTAGTATGCTTAGACGGAGATCACGAACTTTCGTTAAAAAGTCGCGAGTGTTTTCTGGGAATGAGTCCGTTACACTCACGCTATGACCTTCTGAACTCAAGCACTTAATTTCTGGCAAGGCGTCCCTCAGATTTTTATGAAAAGAGCCACAGGATTGTCTCCATTCGCAGGTAATAGGTAGGACATGAATGACGAGACCTGAAGGCAGGTATAGTCAGCGACAGGTTGTGAGAGAACTGGATCCGCCTGATTCCCCCGGTTCACTATTACCGACAATAGCAGGCTTCATTGAGGATGGACTTATCCGGTCCGTGTGACCTGGCGAAAAACTGTAAAAGCCCCTCAATTTAATTCGTCATCATCGTCGGGCACTCTTTTCCAATTCTCTGTGCATTTCCAAAAACTTCTCCCTCACGTCCGGTTCAAGAGTGGCAGCAAAATTTTATCCCAACTCGTTCGCCTCGATCACTTGGAAAATATCGACCAAATCATCGGCTCTGATTTTGAAAGTAATTAATAAAGGAAGGCAACTCCAAAACAGCTGAGGCAGTATAGATCGGGAATTTGACGATTCTAGCTGCCAGCAGCCAAGCCAACATTCTCCTCTTGGGTGACTATCATAAAGGCAGTGGGCGAGACTGTGGCAACCGAAAAAGACATGGCGATTGATAAAGCCCAGATCCGGCAGCTGATAGATGGTTGGGCAAAAGCAGTTCGCGCCAAAGACTTCAAGGGGTTATGTCCATCCATCCGCCGGACATCTTGTGGTTCGACGCCTAGCCTCCCCCGCAATATACGGGAGCAGACGCACGAAGGAAACTCTCGAAAGAGTGCTTCCCCTCGTTCCAACGTCCTAGTGGCTGTGAGATTCGCGACCTTAGCATGAGGTACTCCTGGGGGAAATCCGCCGCCGCGGGAGCAAATGGTTATGCAACCGGGACAGTCGAGGTTGACCAAAACAATGCTAGGAATTAGATTAATGAACGACATACGGATGTAGCCTTACTGCTAGACGGTCTGAACCGTTATGTGCATGAGGACAACCTGCCGATCATATGGTTGAGGTGGCGATCCATTCAATGGTCCGCGAAGGGTCCACTCACACTGAAATGGTTAGAGTGCCTTGTTATTGTGGTTTATTTCAAGGGGTGCCAGCATGACAAAGACCGTTAAGGATGTTCTTGCCAACCTGAGCCCCAGGATCATCGTGTTCACCGGGTTTGTCCTGACTGCCGTCGTAGGATGGGTGGATTTCATAACGGGATATGAAGTCAGCATCTCCATACTCTACCTGGGGCCCATTTCTCTGGTCGCATGGTACGCCGGACGAGCCCCTGGTTTTCTGGTGGCGGTCACGAGCGCAATCGTATGGTTGCTCGCGGATGTCGCAGCGGGGCACACGTTTGGACGAATGATGATTCCATACTGGAACGGGGCAGTGATGCTTGGCGAGTTCCTCGTCGTGGCAGTGATAGTCCATTGGCTCCACGTCGCTCATGAAAGAAATGTCAGACTGATTAGGAAGCTGCGAGAAGCGGCCACGAAGGTCAAAACACTGACGGGTCTACTTCCGATATGTGCATGGTGCAAGAAGATACGTACCGACGAAGGCTACTGGCAAGAAGTCGAAGCGTACATTGCGGCCCACTCGGAAGCTGCGTTCACTCACGGCATTTGCCCCAACTGTCAGAAGGAGGTGAGAAAGGAGTTTCCGGGACTTCGAACAAATCGTCCGAGGAAGGCTAGCGAGGACGTAGCCAATGAAGGCCCATCACAAACATAGCTGTGATATTGGGCAATAGGTTCCGGTTCATTCCTTTGGAACCGGCACTCCTCCCGCATATGATCCTTTGGAGCATGAAAGAGAGGTTCTTCTTACTGCGGCTGTCACCTCACCGGATCATATACCCCTACGCTCCGTCTGAGCCTGGGAGAAAAACAATCGAGCCGTTCAGTTTTACTATTCCTGTTCGTCAGGCACTTCATTCTAGTCCGCACAGGACGAACCCTGAAAGCAAGGCTATCCCATTTTTTTGTTTCCTTCCATATACAATATACCCCAGCCCCAATGCGCCGAAAATCACCCCTGCGAACAATGTTGTCGCGTCCATTGACTACCCGCTCCCTCATATTTTCTTAGAGACAGTCGAAAAGATGAACCACACCGGCGAACCAGGAACGGCGATATTTAGATCATAAGACCCGGATGGTTCGTCCACGACTCGAACAGTACCGGAGGAACAGCCGAAGTCGGTGAATTTGGAGTCCTTATCGTCAGGCACTTCTTTCCAACTCTTTGAGTCAGCTCAGGCTCATTTACCTATCGGAGCAGGTACAAACTTGCCTGTTACATTACCCACGAGGTCAGTCTGCCGCGGATCGAGGAACCTAACAGGCTTTTCAACTCCAAAATCTACATCGTTTAGGTTTACCCACACGACATTCGGGTTACTCGTCCAGTTAAAGTAGAAAAGCCGGTCTTTCAAATCGGTAGCCGAGGTCCACCATGTGGGAAACGTCCCTGCCCCTGGTCCCGAACGGTACGAGGCTCCGAACGGTACTGAAACGTTACGGATAACGCTGTACAAATAGGCTACTGCCTCGGTCTGGTCCTTCGGTTCAGGAAGGGTCTTGAGAAACGTTGAGGCCCGGACGAAACGATCCAAAGGTTCCACTCCGCCGGGAAGCCTTTCAATAGTGCCGCCGAATCGCCTGTACCGCTTGAGATTCGCTAATTGGACAGGATATGGCGGTTCATTCGTCATTACCGTGTGTTCCCGCCCATGATGGATCACCATGTTCCCGTAAATAAACTCTATAATCGCCGAGTCCCCGCTGGGGTCTTCAATAGCCATGTGTAGGGGGTACACCATCCCGCCGATCTCTACCGGAACGACCTGAACGTCCCGTAGAGCAGCCACCGCATCTTTGACCGTCTCGAAATTGTCCAGGACATAACGCAGCCAGCGTAAATAGGTGACACCCGGCCTCCGGGAATCTCGCTCTTCGTACCTGGTGACGTGGAGATAGAGTAGATGTGCTGCAAGTCCCTTCTCGTTTATGCCTTCCATATTCCCGTCCACGAGCGGATCCATTCTTTTCCCACGGCTGCAATTGAGCATCTTTAAGGCAAACTCAAAAGGAACAACTCCGACGCTGCCGTACTTCGAGACCCAAGTTAAAGAATTCTGGTCTGCCTCTCCTTGCATTTGGATACCGCGGGGATAGATCACCAGCCGCTCACCAAAAGGATGATTCCAATCCATTGAGCGAGCGACCACGACAGCTTGCTTGTTCGTGTTCCATAGGATTCGTGAACAAGCAGTGCTGAGATCGACAAGAATCAGCAACGAGACGAATAGCCCAGCGATGACGAGTATGAGTTGTCTCACAGACTTAAACATGGGGTGTTCCTCTTTCCAGAATTTGAGGCTATTTCACCCCGAGAGTGACCAAAAAGCCATTGAGAGTCAAGGATCAACCAGGGAGGACACTGGATTGCACAGGATCTGCGAGTCAGCGGTCTTCGTTGCCAGCCGATAATCCGAGTTCCGTTCCTGGCAAATGACTATCATAAAAGAAGCCTCATGGGTGAATGACATGTCATCTGAGATTTCAACGTTGCGGCTCATAATCCAGTCCATTGTCTGGGGCTGGATCTTGAGGGATGAGGGGTCACCCATTAAGAGGTCCTCTGTCAAGGAAAATACTTCCCCTGGGCAAGGAAATCATCGTTTCCTTGCTGAGGTACAGCGGTTGCGTTGCGTACAGCCTCCGTCAGAGCCTT
>JBKQRG010000114.1:0-23512 GCA_052144015.1 Desulfomonilaceae bacterium | reverse complement strand
GGCGGTTGCTCACACAAGCCACCGCCCTTTTCTCTGTGTCCAATTATTCCGATAATCCTGCCCGGCTGGTCAACCTATTCCTATATTCTCACCCCATTTCCGTCAATACTATCCGGCTTTCTACACCATACCTTTCATAGAAATCTCTGCCGAGAGATGTTCCACCCGCGTGGTATTGAGCGCTCAGGGTCGACATGGCCGCTGCAAACATGGCAATCATAAATAGAATCCCAAAGTAACTGGGCCACATCTTGTCAATATAGACCGGAATGATCTTGTCGATGTTCCCGCCTGCGACAATGACCGAAATGGCCGGCTTGCCATCGATCATGGGGCCAAGTGCCTTGAAGAAAACCACGTTGGTGAGGGCGCCGACCACAAAGGCCACACCGGTCATACACAAAATGAATACACCGCCGTACATAACCGCACGCTTCAACTGGGCGTCTTTCTGTACTGTCATCATTCGAACGGCAAGCTGCGGCTGCGCGAGCACTCCGATCCCCACTCCCAGGACAATGGTCGTGTAAACGGTGAGCCACGACTGGCTCCAGAATGTTGCTCCCTGGGTCCAACCCAACATCCCCTGAGCCTTTAGGCTTGCCGGATAGTGCTGCACCATGTCGGTCAGCGCCTGATGGGCAGACGTGAAACCGCCTGCGAGATAATAAGTTCCGACCAGGAAGACCGCCACTACAACAAACATGACGCATGCCTGAAACGCGTCGGTGTACATGACGGCTTTAAGCCCGCCGGTCAGCACGTACAGGGCGACGATAAATGTGCACAAGAGCAAGGCTGTGGAGTAAGGTATGTAAAATATCACTTCCACCAGCCGTGCCAGCCCGATGAGCACAGCCCCTGCATAGATCGGGAGAAACAGGAAGATGATGAGACCGGCAAAACCCTGCAGAAACGGAGAATTGTATCGCCTGCCGATCAGTTCGGAGAAGGTGTGGGCGTCCACTGCCAGGCCGAGTCGGCGAACACGCCTGCCGAGCACAACCATGGCGATGAAAATACCCACAAAGATGTTAAGAACTGTCAGCCACAGTAGCGGGAAACCGAATAAAGCCGCGGCTCCGCCAAAACCGATGATAGCTGACGTGCTGATGAAGGTGGCGGCGTAGGACATGGTCATGACAAACGCGCCCATTGACCTGCCGGCGAGAAGATAGTCCTTCCCGTCCTTGGTCTCTCTCCAGCCTTTGTAACCAAGGTACAAGGTGATGACGATGTAGAGGAGCGTCAGGAAAATCTTAAACAAAGTCCCGGAATCCATGCTACCTACTAAAATGAAAAGCTGTAATCAGTAGTAAAAACCGGTTGAGCCCACCCTACTACGGTGTTTGCTTCTCCATTTCTCGCTGCGACTTGTCCCAGTCCATCTCGTCGTGCAACTCCGCGTCTTTGCCCTTCCCTTCCCAGAAGTATAGGGCATAGACAACGCACCAGAGCGCGCTGGCGATGCACAATAGATACGCGATAGCCAGTTCAATGCTAGCTATTCCCAACATAAGCACACCTCCTTGAATTAAGATTTCTGAGACAAATGAACAAAAAAAGGCCCGACACCTCAGCCGTGCCAAACCAAGTTGATAACAATCAGCTCATCCCCTCCAGTGCCGTTATAAACACCAGGTCTTTGACCTCATGTATCAGCCGCGCTTAGGATAAGTCCTGGCTGGTATTCCGCCTTAATCAGCGCTATTGACCAAACAGGCCCGGATTTCCGAATCTCGATAGGCCCCCGGATTTACAGATCCCTTCTACACGAAGACCCATGCTGCCGATTTTGTTCCTACCCTGCCAAACGTATCCGGAAAACGCTGTCTTCTATCGTACCTTGATGTTGAATTTTCTTTTCATGATCACGCCTTGAAACGTGACAAATTTCGGTAAGAATCATCTCTGCTCCCTGCTGCTACCGCCCTTGGTGTCAGACCGTAGGGCAAAGCTGATAATTTGGTAATCATCCCCGAACTATCACCACATATCAAACGAATTTATTTGCAAGCCGCTCAAAGGATTCGGTCTGTGAGGAGGCTTCCTCTTGCTTGCTAAACAGCAGGCAGGCTCTTCGGAATAATTGCGCTTAGGTGCTGTTTGCGCTAAGACATTGACTAGCAACATCTGAGGCAGCTTCCATGACTCAAAAGATAGGGAAAACTGGGAAACTTAGCTATGGATTCCATCTAAAACGAGGACGTTTTACAGATCAAAGACAATCGAAGAAAGCCGGACTACCTCCCGGCTCGGTTGTGCATATCGGAAACAAAGTAGTGGATAAGACCACGATTTCGGTAATCGATTACAGTGAGAAGGAATTTCAGCAGAAGAATATCAACAATGTTCAGGAACTCGCGGCCCGTCTAGAAAGCCGCGAGACCACCTGGATAAGAGTTCAAGGACTTCAGCAGACTGAAATTGTTGAGGCCATAGGCAAGCTTTGCAAGATACATCCCCTCTTTCTTGAAGATATCGTCAACACCAGCCAACGCCCAAAGGCAGAAGATGCGGGCGACTATTTCTTCGTTATAGTAAAAATATTGAGCTACGACGACGAAAAAGACTCAATCGCGATGGAGCAGTTGAGTTTCATTCTGGCTCCGAACTTTCTGCTGTCATTTCAGGAGAAATCAGGAAAAATTTTCGATTCGGTGATTGAGCGGATCAAAGCGGGCAAAGGCCGGATCAGAAAAGGGGGGACAGATTATCTTGCCTATTGCCTGATTGATATTGTGGTAGACAACTACTTCGGATTGCTGGAAAGGCTCGGAGAGAAAATAGAGTTGCTCGAAGAAGATCTGGTGACCAACCCAACTCCTGAGATTCTGAGCCAGATTCACAATTTTAAAATGGATATGATATTTCTCAGGAGGTCGGTCTGGCCTTTGAGAGAAGTCGTAAACATGCTAGCGCTGGGCGAATCGAATCTGATAAAGGAGTCTTCTCGTCCTTATTTCCGGGATGTGTACGATCATACGATTCACATAATCGACACCATGGAGACGTATCGAGATATTGTATCGGGAATGCTGGACATTTATCTGTCGAGCATCAGCTACAAATTAAATGAAATCATGAAAATCTTAACCATCCTCGCTACCATTTTTATTCCGTTAACTTGGATTGCCGGTTGGTACGGAATGAATTTCAAACATATGCCCGAGTTGGAATGGCGTTGGGGCTATCCAATGGTCATAGGTGTTTCGATAGCGGTTGTGGTGGGCCTATTCTTGTTCTTTAGGCGAAAAGGATGGTTGTAATCCGGCATATCAGGAGCCTACCTATTGACAACTAATTCTATCCTTAACCGATACATATTCCGAGAAATCTCTGTTTCTTTTGTGTTTTGTTTTTCGGTGTTCCTTTTTTCCGGTATCATTGCTGGTTTTTTGCCGCTACTACAGAAAGGGATGGAAGCCGGTCTTGAGCTTACCCTGATATTGTTTCAGGTTCTGATCAGTGCTCTGCCGGGCACGCTCGTCACAGTATTGCCTCTGTCGATCACAATCGGGATTCTGCTTGGGTTGGGCCGGATGGCGTCCGATAATGAAATCGCGGCAATCAAGTCATCCGGTATCTCGATATGGCGTTTGCTTCCGCCTGTATTGCTTCTCGGTTTTATTGGATTTCTATTAAGCCTCCTTTCCACTCTGGTCCTAATCCCGAAGGGTATTTCGGAGGGTCGCAAACTGCTTAATGAGGCCGCGACAAAAAGAGCGGACGCGGGCATAGACGAGCGAACCTTTTTTGATTCTTTAAAAAATCTAGTTGTGTATGTCGAGAAAAAGGATCCTGCGACCGGACTTCTGCATCGCATCTTTATAAAAGAATCATCACAGCCTGAGGAGATCCAAACCATAATAGCTCAATATGGGCAGGTCAAAACCGATCCTGAAGGTAAAGCATTGATTCTCAATCTGCGCAATGGCACGATTGTTCGGGAAGACAGGAACGGAGACGCCACCGGGTCCCTGGCCTTTGAAACCTACCAATTTCGATATCCTCTGAATAGAACAAAGTTGGAAAATTCGAACACCACATTTGAAGAGCTTTCAATAGCGGAGATTCGCGAGCGGATCAGGGAGTTGGTCACTGAAGACAACAAAGATTTGCCGGGGATAGAAATTTACCGGCACCGGGTAGGAATTATTTCGGAAATTCTAATTACCCAGAGATTCATTCATCCACTTGCGTGTATTGCGCTCGCTTTTGCGGCATTTCCACTGGGAACGCTTTATCTTGGAAAAAGCCGACTCAATAATGTTTCCATAGGGATGATAGCTGTATTTCTCTATTATGGATTCACCCTGGCCACGGAAAGGATGGCAAGGTCCGATCTGGCTCCCCCTCAAATAGTCTTGCCTTTGCCTCCGTTGATTTTCATCATGGTTTCAGGTTATTTTACTAGGTGCGTGGATTTGGAAAGAGTGCCTGGGTTCATCAGTCAATTTTCTAAATATATTTCAAGACTACGGCCGAAGATTGGCTAACAAGCCGTTACAATTTTAATGATTTTTATAGGTCTACTATTAGAGACACCGCTGCCTACGGTTCACGGGAGCGCTTCGCGGCCGTATAATCCGCGATAATTATTGTTGATTTTGGCTGTTTCTTTTGATATACGGTACATAGAATATACCGTCGCAATAATTTAATATGGAACAGTAGTAGAAGTCGTTCCGCTGAAGATCCTTAATAGGATGAGGATTACAGTTCGGAACGTTTGAGGAACTTGCCCCCTTAAGGGCTTCCTTATTCAGCGATCCCTTCCGGTATTGACCGGATCTGAACGGCATTGAGGATTCCATACTGAAATGCGAGCAGGCGATAACGCTGAGTTGCCGGACAGTTTATCGGAGATCATGGATTTTTCCAGTTATGATCTTTGTACGACTGTAAGGCTGATTGTACTGAGTGGAGAAACCAGGACAGTCCAGGTAACAAGAGGGAGCAAACAGGGCTCAATTTATATCAAAGGAGGCGAAATCTACGCAGCTGTTACGAATAGCTGCCAGGGAGATGAGGCTTTTTTCGAGATGCTTTCCTGGGATACCGCCAATCACGATGATTATAATGAACTGAACGGTTCCGAAAGAAACATGAGGATCCCGACTAAGGTGCTTCTCGAAGTTATGAACAGCAGAACGCTAGAACCGTAGTTTGGAATAAGCTTGCAGGCAATCGTGCGGGAAGGAATTATAAAGATCAGATAGCTCCCGCATTCCCAGAACAGCCTGTATTTTACTGCCTCGTAATTACGCACAATCTCCGGCTCGTGCGAGCGCCCTTTCGTTAAGGCCACCAATTGCTAATTCATTAGAAGGTTAGATATTAAGCTCGAGGAGTTGTACTTGACGAAACAAAGGATATTAATCCTAGAGAAATACAGGGATTTGAGTGGTTCTGTTGAGAGATATTTCACACAGAAGGAAGCGGATTATCAAATATTCGCGGTAGACACAGTGCGCCAAGCGATTGAAGAAATGACCAATGATAATGCCGTCGGCCTCGCGATTTCAAAGCACGATGAATCGGACGGCATCAATGGACTGGAGTTACTACGGGGAATTCGGGAAACTGATTTGCCCGTACGCACCCTGCTGTTAGCGGATCCTTCTCTGGAAAACGATCGCAATATCGCTCTCAGTTTGGGTTGCGCCAGTTATTTGGTCAAGCCGGTTCCGGAAGAAAAGTTCTGCGATTTGGCCTTTAGTATGCTTCAACCCAATCAGGGTTTTGCCGGAAGAGTTGTCGGGATGAGGTTGGAAGATATAGTGCAAATGTTCTGCTATCGCAGAGACA
Organism: Desulfomonilaceae bacterium; assembly: GCA_052144015.1. Lineage (GTDB taxonomy): Bacteria > Desulfobacterota > Desulfomonilia > Desulfomonilales > Desulfomonilaceae > DATJPW01. The sequence goes on along the minus strand of JBKQRG010000114.1, from coordinate 17,701 downwards.
GCACTCTGCTGACTGTATTCCATAACGGCTCCAAAGGCACGATTTACGTACATAATGGTGGAATCGTTCATTCCAGGTGCGGCTCGGTCACCGGGGTAGACGCCTTTTATGAAATTCTCGAGTGGGAATACGGGGAATTCCTTTCACAGGTAATTTTCGATGTTCCGGAACAAACCATTTTTCTTGATTGGCAAAGCCTTCTTATGGAGGGCATTCGCCAGAAGGACGAAATTCGACACGCTTTGTCTCCGATTCCCGATCCCAAAGTCGATAATGGCATCACACCTACGTCCTTGCTCGATGAATCCGGTTCGAAGATTGAATTCCACGTAGCGGAAGCGCCTGCAAGGCGGATCATGATTGTTGATGATTCGCGGTTTATACGAAAAATAGTTCAAGAAATAATCGAGTCTGATTCGGCCCTGAGTGTCGTTGGTTACGCAACCAACGGACAGGATGCTCTCGCCAAAATAGAGGAAATCAAACCGGATTTAATACTCCTTGACTGGGATATGCCGGTGATGAAGGGTAGTACGGCTCTCATGCACATCATGATAAAGACGCCATGCCCGGTCATTATCCTAAGCAGCTTTGCAGGAGGCGTCGGGATCAACCCTATCGATTTATTGTGCCTCGGAGGAGTAGATTTCCTCCGGAAACCTCAAAATAATTGGCGTCTTGATGGTCGTGCAGACGACCTGGTACGGAGGGTTAAGGAAGCCAGTTCTATTAAATTCGGCCGAATCAGGCGAGTAAAGGTTCCACCTCAGGTCAATCGAAATCAGGATTTACGGAATGGTTCGCGTCCTGCACAATTCTTGACTATTCTTGCTTCATCTGTGGGCGGCTCCGCAGATTTGATTCGGCTGATCCCATCCTTACCGGCAGAGCTTCCTTCCGCGGTGATCGCAGTGCACGACATGCAACAGGAGGCGCTGCCCGCGTTTATCGACTACTTGGAAAGGCGCAGCCGAATCGAAGTTCAACCATTAAAGCCGGGCCACTGGTTGTCTCAGGGTGTCTGTTATATCCACCCGGCCGCGGTACCTATCGAACTCGCAAGAGAGCAGAACCGCATAGTTGTCGGAACCCGTGGGGCTCCTCAATCTTCGACCTTGGATGTTCTGCTTCTTTCGGCATCCAAGATTTTGAAAGCAAATCTATTGTCCGTTTTGCTGTCAGGGGGTTCAGAGCAGGGAATTGAGGGATTCAGGGCGGTCCGTCAAGAAGGCGGAATTACCTTGGTGCAAGATCCGTCATCCAGCGCGAGCCCTCGAATGGCAGAGGCTGCCATAGGTCAGGACACTGTAGATTATATCATATCGGCCGAGTCATTGGTTGCAAGCATTGAAAACTTGATTAGAAAATCTCAGGTCAAATTTTCGGCGACCCCGATAACAGGAGAGCTTCCATGGACGGTAGGGACCAAATAGCGAGGGCGATTCCGGAGCCGGAACAATTGATGCAGCTTATAAGCTTCTCTGTAGGTTCCGAGATTTTCGGAGTCGAGATCCTGGTAGTACAGGAAATCATCATGATGTCGACCATCACTGAGATCCCGAATGCGCCCGATTTTGTCGAAGGTGTGATTAATCTTCGGGGCAATATTATTCCAGTCCTGGACCTGAAAAGAAGGCTTCGTTTGCGAAATTATAAGCCACCGGAAATCAAGTCCGGGACACGAATTCTGGTTGTCGAGATCGAAGGTGAAGTAACCGGCTTCATAGTGGATTCCGTAGCAAAGGTTTTGAGTGTGCCTACTTCAAAAATCTTGCCGCCGCCGGACATAGTGGTAGCAGGGGTTCAGAGCCAATACATCAATGGGGTCCTGCACATGGATAACGGTATTTTGGTTCTGCTTGATTTCAAAAGGATTCTGTCTCCGGAGGAAAAGGAAACTTTGAGCGGCATATCTGAGCGGAGCCCGACTGTATTGGAGCGGGCCTCAAGCTAAGCTGCTACATTTGCCAGAACCTTAACATTTTTAGAGATAAATAAGAGACTGCAACAATATGCAATATTTAAAAAATAACAAAAAATCCCAGGAGGAAAGGCCATGAAGATACCCTTAATACACCGGCTCGTGGGAAGCCTCAGGAACAAGCTCCTTATTTATTCTTTGATAATCATGATTGTTCCGTTCCTAGTCGCGGGTGTGCTCGGTTATTGGAGTTTTAGTGTTCAGGCCGAGAAAAGTGCTGTTCGTGAAACTACCAACGTAGCCGATTCTGCTTCGCAGATCCTCGGCGGCTTCATGAACGATCGCGTAAACGATATTATCGTTTGGGCCGACTTGAGATTGATGAAAGAAGCTATTGAAGTAGCCGAAGTGCGAGAGGATGCATCTCAGGCTTTGAGAGAAGTTGTTAAAGCCTACGGATCGTATGATGCATTCTTACTGGCCGACTCAAAAGGAAATTGTGTCGCATCGAGTTGGCCGGCCCTCGTAGCCACAGATTTGTCAGGCAACGAAGCCTTTAAAGGCGCGAAAGAAGGAAAGCTGACCGTACTCGATTTTCAAAAATCTCCTATTGTCGAGCAAATCGATCCTGAGTCGAAAGGATGGACCATGGCCATTTCAGCGCCGGTCAAAGTTGGAACAAACGTGATCGGAGCAATAGTAGCTTATATCAAATGGTCCGCCGTGCAAGAACTACTTGGTGCAATTAGAGTTGGTACTACGGGATATGTGTACGTCCTGGACAGAAACCAAAAGACCATCCTCCACTCGGACAGGAGTTTTTACGGCAAGACACCGACTCAAAATAAAGCGCCGGCTTTTGTTGAAGCTGCTTTTAAGGACAAAAAATCTTTCGTTAAGTATGATTTTACGAATCCAAAAACAGGCGTGCTGGAAAAAGATAAATTCGTAGGAATGGTTTATCCCAAAGACTTCAAAAATTTTAAAACAATGGGTTGGGGTATTGGAGCGGCAGCCTCTCAATCGGAATTAACCCCCGGTTTGGAGGAGAGCGTTCGCTACAACTCCATCGTAGCCCTTATCGCTTTGATCCTCGTCGCCATCGCAGCTGTTATCACTTCAGGGAGGATTACCAGGCCGATGACACGTCTCTCCGAGACAATGGACCAGGTCGGCCAGAATTTGGACCTGACCATGCGTGCCCCTGTCCTTTCAACGGATGAAACGGGAAGAATCGCGGCCACATTTAATGATCTCTTGGAAAGGTTGCAGGACGCCTTTGTGGGAATTCTCAAAGGCGTTGAACGTGTCCGCCAATCCTCGTCTCAGGTCAACGAAGCGGCCCAACGAATCGTGGTAAATGCTACCGCGCAGGCGGAACGAGCCAGAAACGTGCTTGAGCGGGTCGGCGCTATGGGTGAAACGGCACGCGAAGTTTCCGGCAACGCTGAGGAAACCCTCAAGACCTCTGCTACAACAGCCGGGTCTCTTCAGAAAATGGCGTCTGAAATTCAGGACGTCGCAAAAATCGCCGGTCAACAGGACCAGGCGAGTGTCGAAGGTGAATCGCTTATTGATTCGATGGGCGCCACGGCGCAGGAGGTTTCCGGAAAAGCCGGTGAGCAGTTCACTTCAGCCCAGCAAACAGCAGAAGCTGTTAACCGCATGGCTCGAACGATCGGCGACATGACACAGAGCGCCACTGAGGCCTCGCGTCAGTCAGAATTGACCGACCGCTTTGCGCGTCAGGGCGGGGATGCCGTCGATAAGGTCGTCGAAGGTATGAAAGGCATCGCAGAAAGTGCGGAGCAGATCAATGAGATCATGGACGTGATTTCCTCAATTGCTGAACAAACCAACCTTCTCGCTTTGAATGCGGCCATCGAAGCTGCCCGTGCCGGAGAGCACGGCAAAGGATTCGCAGTCGTCGCGGATGAAGTCCGAAAGCTGGCAGAACGGACAGCAGAATCTACCAATGAAATCGCTGATCTGATCAAATTGAGTAATAAAAGAGTTGAAGAAGGGCAAAGGCTGTCCACTACAAGTCGTGAAGCGCTTGCCCAGATTCAAGAAGCTGTCGCCAAAACCAATTCTCTCATTGCCGGAATTTCGGAAGGAACCGTGCGCCAGATCGATGACGCTAACAGAGTCCAACAGGCGATGACACAGCTTACAGCGCTGGCTCAAGATATTATGAGCCTTACCGGCGAGCAGGCAAAGCGTAGGGAAAGGGCGGCAGGAATCATGACGGACATTAGAGGACTCAGCCGTACTATTTCTGTTCGAGCAAATTCCGAGGTGGAAGTTTCTTCGTCGGTTACCCAGGAAATGGGAGACGTTACTTCTCGTGCTGAAAACATTTCGAGACTTACGGGGTTGCAGACAGAGCGAGCAGCCGCCCTTCGTCAGATCATGACGGAAATGGCCGAAGTTGCTATGAACAATGCTCAAGGGGCCGCCGGAGCTTCTGAAACAACACAGGGGTTGGTGGAATTGTCCGAGGAATTGGGTGATCTGATCGGACAGTTCAGAGTCTCGCTGGAGGCTTGATTATCACAAATTAAGATATTTTGGCGGAACCACTTGGTGTTGTGTGTGAGGTGAATGATGGCTACTCGAGTCTTAGTGGTCGATGACTCGGGGTTCATGCGAAAGAGGATCTCGGAAGAACTTCTCGCCCATGGACATTCGGTAATCGGACAAGCAAAAAGCGGTAATGAAGCTGTTGAGATGTACAGGTCCCTTAAGCCGGACATTGTCACTATGGATATCACGATGAGGGACATGGATGGTCTCACCGCGGCAAAACAGATTCTTGCTGAGGATCCGGATGCCAAAATCGTTTTCGTCACTATATTGCGGGATGAAAAAGTCAGCGCCGAAGCTCAAAAATTAGGCGCTGTCGGATTCATTAATAAGGCCGATCATCTCTCGATTTCCAAGTTCATAGAAGATATGAAACGAAAAGAATAGACCAAATGGCGCGCCAAGCTGCCCCAAACCAAATAATCGTGACCGCTGCCGACGGTGTGAGGCACCCGCCAAATTCATTGAGGCTACTTTCCACTGTGGTCCGGAACAGATTTGTGCTGATCTTTTGTTTATTGGCTTTAATAGCAATGGCCGCCAACATAAAATTGATAGTGGATTTCGACAGCGGTATGAACCCAACAGAAAAGGGATATGGGCGATCTCTAGGAGAACAAGCTTCCAATTCCGCCAACTTGGCCGATTTTGTTAAAGACTTTAAAACGAGATTATTCGTGCTTTTCGGGATTCTTGTTGTTTGCCTAGCGTCCATTCTCTATTTGTTTGTGACAAGGACTATTGTTCCCTTGCAAAAAATTACTTGCGCTACTGATGCGATTGCGAAAGGAAATCTCAGTGTCACAGTGCCAGCGGGTGCTAACAATGATATCGGTGAACTCGGGTCTGCAATTAACGAATTGGCAGCAAATTTCCAGGAAATAGTGCTGCTTACAGGGACTGCAACTGGAAAATCCTTTGCGGCAATCGAGGGAATAGAAAAAGCATTTAATGAGAAGCATTTGGTGCCTAGCGCTGAACTGGAGCAACAAATGAATTCTCTTAAACAGGATATGGAAATGCTCAGCAGTTTAATCAAAAACTTCAAATTCTATAAGGCTCGTTTCGAAGGTCGCAAGGTAGTATCGGACAGCGACAAATCGGATAGCTCTATGTGATTTTGTATGATTGCATTCGACGCAAAATGAGGCCGCACTGATTCCTGAACCGGAGAGATTGTTCTTTTTTTTGGCGGCCATGTAGTGAAAGGGAAAGGGCCATGATAGACACCCAAATTCTTCAAGATTACTGCAATGAAGCTCGAGAGCTTCTTGAAGAAATGGACAGCAACCTTTTGCTGATTGAGCGCGAGGGCGCAAAACCGGAACTGCTCAACAATATCTTTCGCGAGGTGCACTGTATAAAAGGTTCTGCTCAATATATCGGTCTTGAGCGCTCCAGCACTCTGACGCACGGCCTGGAGAGCCTTTTGGACAGACTCCGCGAGGGGATAATCGATTTTGATGCCAAGATCACAGATTTTCTTTTTCGCGCTAAAGATCTCGTTTCGGCCCTGGTCAATGAAGTCTCTGAAGATCATGTAGAAAAATCGGATATTTTGGGCCTGATGCAAGACCTGGAAGCTATCGTAGGAAGAACCGGTGAATATAATCCCCAGACAGTGACGGATGTAACTGACCAAAATGCTACACCGGATGGCGAAATTGGGCAGCCCGTGATTGTTGAAGGTTCTGAATCTTCAACATCTCCTCAATCCGATGCCGATGAGACGAGCACTGCGTGGCAATTGAATGCTGTCGTCGAGGTAATCCCGGAAGAAACCTCCACAGCATCTGATACATCTCAAGAGGATGGTGCTGGTAATCAAGAATTCTTCAATCAGACGGCCATTGAGGAAACCGCTTCGCATCTACTCAACATCGCCTTATATTTTGACGATCTCCAGGATGGTGTCCGACCAAGTGAAATACTCGATCCTCTTATTGACCTCCTCGGTAGGATCAAAGAATCGTTTTCAGCAATGGGTATGTTAGAGGCTCATGAGGTGCTGGCCAGTATCGAAGATCGGGTCAATTTAATTGAGCCTGAAAAGGAGCGCCTTTCCACGGAAGAAATTGATGAATTGCGCTCTCTATTGAACGCTCTCAGAGTTTATTATCCAGCGGAGCTTTTTCCTCTGTCTGAAAATGGGTTAATATCCAAGAACTCGGATGTTGCTATCGAATCCACGTCAGAAATCTCTCCCTTTGTTCGAGAGCTGTCGGCCGTTCCAGGGGTGGATACAGCCATTGCAGCAGCAATTGAGAAGGCCGGCTTCTCTTCGAAAGAGCGACTTCGCACAGCAAACTTCTCGACGTTGCTGAAGATTCCCGGCATTTCGCGATCCGCTGTCGAGGCATTGCTCCAGTATGCAGGAGCGTTGTCCGATTCGTCCAAATTGCAATCCTCTCAACGCAAAGCCCAGGATATCTCGATGCTTGCCGATGTGGACGACGATCTTCTAAGAGAATTCGAGCAGGTTCTGGATGACGCCTTTGCGCCAGCAGCGGGATTTAACGTCGATTTTGCATCCTTACAAGGAGGTTTGGCGACCGATCTGTTGGAAGAAGTGGGCGCAATGGGAGAAGATGGTGACCGGGAAATAATAGAGATCTTTTTGGGCTACGGATATGAGGTACTTGATAAGCTTCAATCGATTATTCCCAAAATAGCCCGCCACGCGGCCAACCGAAACGATATGGTCTTGTGCGCGGACTGGATAAAATCCATTCGCTCGTCATCCGGTTACATGGACTATCGAAAGCTGGAGGCATTCCTAGACGACTGGTACGAGAAAGTCATCTGGGCTGCTGATCACCTTGAATCACTCTCAGAACAGGACATTCTGTTAATTCAGGAGAACCTTTGGAAATTTCAAGATTTCCTGCACGGCGTGGAAAAAGCTTTAAATCCTGAAGTCCATCCGGAAAAAACTGCTTTTGCTTCTGCTCAAAATCAGTTTGTAGGTGTAACATCGGAGATAACCCAGCCGATTTCTCCCACTGCCGCCCCGTTGGCCATGCAGCCCGCAGCGGTTACACAGGTACCCATACTTGAAGAGTTGCCGACGATTGTGACACAGATAACTACACCTGCTATCTCTGACGTTAGCCCGGCGGACGGGCCGCGGCAGGATATATCCCCTCCGCAGAAAGATCAGTCAGCAGAGTCTACCGCATTTCAGGAACTACTTATGGAAAGAGATTCACACGAGAAGGCTGTCGTCAAAACAATGCGTGTTGACTCAAACAAAGTGGACACCCTCCTCAACCAGGTGGGAGAACTTGTTGTAAACCGGTCTTATGTAGAACGGTTATCTCAGAATCTAAAAGACTTTCATCGAGTATTGGTTTCGGTTGGCCAAATTGGCAAAAAGGAAATACAGTCAGCTAGGGAACTGGCAACTAAGGTGAGTGAGGCGAGTGTTTCTCTAGGACGAGTCGCTAACGATATTCAAGAGGGCGTGATGAAGCTCCGGATGCTTCCGGTAGGCCAACTCTTCAATAGAATGCCACGACTCATTAGAGATTTGTCTCGGCGGGTCGGCAAAGTAGTCAACCTTGAAGTTCACGGAGCCGATACAGAGGTCGACAAGCGGGTAATTGAACAGATTTATAATCCATTGGTACACCTGGTGAGGAATGCGGTGGATCACGGAATCGAGGACCGCGAGACCCGTAAAATGCTGGGCAAAAAAGAACAAGGATTGTTGACCTTGCGTGCGTATTCTCAAGGCAGCCAGGTCATTGTGGATGTGGAGGATGATGGAAGAGGAATAAACACGGCTCTGGTGTTGGAAAGGGCTGTAGCCAGTGGACTGATAGATGCACAGGCGGCCAAAAGCCTTTCTCAATATGAAATTTACAATTTGCTGTTTTTACCTGGTTTCTCCACAAGCTCTATCGTGACCCGTACCTCTGGTCGCGGAGTGGGAATGGACGTAGTAAAGAAGGATGTGGAAAAGATCAATGGCCATGTTGAAATTGAATCATGGGAGAATAAGGGCACAAGAGTTTCAATAAAAATTCCTTTGACCTTGGCCATTATTCAGACATTGCTAATCCGTACCTCGAATCATGTTTTTGCAATTCCAATGGCAGCAGTACGAGAAATAATTCGGATATCGCCCGGAGACATAACCTCACTGGAAGGATTTGACGTTATCAAATTCAGACAGGAAACAGTGCCGGTCGTCAGGATGAATGAGGTTTTCAAACTTAGGAACTGTGAGGAAACAAATCCCAAATTCTTGGTCCTGACCACAGCTGGAGTGAGCACTCTTGGACTTTTAGTTGAAGAACTAATCGGTGAGCAAGATGTAGTCATAAAGCCACTTGGTGAGCATGTCTTCGAAAGCAGGGGCTTGGCGGGTTCTACCATACTGGGTGATGGCGCAATTGCACTTGTACTAGATATCCCTGAAATCGTGGAAGACGTTATTGCTGCTCACAGGCAGCTTGCAGCGCAGGGATCTTGGCAGGCCAGAACGGCCCTATTCGAAGAGGAACGTACTGGAAATCTTTAAAGGAAATTCGATTTCATGGGCCAAGTGATAGCGATTATTAGTCAAAAGGGCGGAGTAGGGAAGACTTCTACAGCGGTAAACCTGGGAGCGTGTCTTTCAGCAGCGAAAAAGAAGGTCCTTTTGATCGAAATTGATCCGCAGTGCGGGTTATCCAAATGTTTCGGTCTGGATACTCCGGAGCGGCAGAAAGGCATCTTGAACATCATTCAAGACGCAGCTTCGGCGGAAACCGCTACTTCCCAGGGACATCCGCGTTTACCGCGGCTCGACATCATTCCTGCAAATATTCGGTCGCTGGCTGAAGAAAGGAAATATTTAGAACTGCTCCGATTGGACACAAGCTGTTTACGACGGGTCGTGGCGCACATGAGAGATTTATATGATTACATTTTTATGGACTGTCCACCGAGACTGGACCATCCTACCTATGCGGCCCTTGTTGCAGCTGATTCTTATCTCATCCCGATACAATGCGAATATGCAGCAATGGGAACAGTCGGAAGCGCCTTGAAAGCCGCATTAGAAGTGAAGAGACTCCATAATGCCAGATTGGGTATTTTCGGATTTGTGTTGACAATGGCGGATAAACGGGCCGGATTTACCCTTAAAGTAGTTCAAGAAGTGCGACAGTATTTAAAGGATCACGTTTTCAGGACGATTATTCCGAGAGATCCTCGCCTGGCCGAGGTCCCGATGAGGCGAGAACCTGTTATCGCCTATGACATGCAGTCGCCGGGGGCTAAAGCGTACATTCAATTGGCCAGGGAGGTACTGGTGAAAGATGAAAACGGCCGGCCGCAACAGGCTCCCCCTAAATTGTGACGAAAACAATTAGTATTAGTCTCAAAGCAATCCGTTCGTAGCGAAGTAGGATAACAGCATAATATGAGCCATGAGAACTCGAATAATATAAAAAGGGTCTTGGTTGTGGAAGATTCAGCACTGATGGCTCGCCAACTCTCTAATATACTGAATTCGGCGCCTGATCTAACTGTAGTCGGGCGAGCCAGAGACGGCATCGAGGCTTTGGCCATAGTTGAAGAAGTCAAGCCGGACGTAATCACGATGGACGTGGAAATGCCAAGAATGAACGGGATCACGGCCCTGAAGCACATCATGATGAAATGGTCGATCCCGACAGTAATGATAAGCGCATTAACCACAGAAGGAGCTGCGACTACTTTCGATGCGCTGAAGTTCGGCGCAATTGATGTCATAGCTAAACCTTCTCAAAGAGAAGACGAAAGCCTGGAAGCGCAGCAGGCTGACATAATCGCAAAGGTCAGAAGAGCTGCGGAAATCAGGAACGGACGAGCCAGATACGTTAAAATATCGACCAACTTGTCAGGATACACAAAACACGGTCATGGGCAACCCGGAGAGAGTACCCGGTTCATTGGGATTGGAGCAGGTACCGGGGGTTATTACTCTCTGCTGAGAATCATTCCGGCTTTGCCTTCCAATTTCGACCACGTGCTGATAGCCAATTGCTTAATCGCTTCTCGTTACATTGAACCTTTTGTGAATTACCTTGATGCGCACAGCGAAATCCCTGTAAAGACCGCCTGGAACGGCATGATCCTCGAGAGAGGTGTCTGTTACATTTATTCCTATCAGGATGGTTTAACTATGGGCGCGGACGGTAATGGCGGGTTCCGATTGGGACGAATGGATCCAAATCATAGCAATGATTCTAGCAAAACAACTATAGTAGATCATTTCTTCGAGTCATTGGCCTACAGTGTCGGTCCGAGAGCAGTCGCCATTGTACTGACTGGTCCGGGTTCTGCCGGCGCTCAGGGCGTGTTGAAGCTGCGCAGCGCCGGCGGAATCGCGCTGGTTCAAGATATTAATAATTGTATGGATCCTTCGATGCCCATTTCCGTCCTGGAAAAGGGGCCTGTTGAGAAAATGCTTCCCGATTATCTTATAGCAGAGTTCTTGGTAAGTTTTTCATAACTGCAATTGAATAAATATTTCATGACGGCCTTAGATATGAAAATGCCTTGCCGGAGACATGTTGTTATGTCAATATAGATTCAGGCATTTTGGTCCCGAGAAGTTGATGTTTTTTTTGGGAATACTTCAACTGAATCTTTGAGCTAGCGCTTACAATCGGGAGAAACTTGATATTGCACTTTGCTTGACAGGTTTACCCTGCCAAATCTGCTAAAGTCTAAGCAATTGAATGAATTGTGTCCAGTGATGTAGCTCCGGATATTCTCGATCACATATTTTATGTCATTGGTGACCAGGCTACATCAGACCACTTACTAGGCTGAATAAAGTCCGGTTTATTTTGACATTTGAAATGCTTATGCAATTCCGGACTCTTGAAAGGCCAAATCATGGATAAGCCTAATAAATCTGGGCTTGTGAACATTGCGGACGAGAATTTGCAAACTGGCGAGCAGCCGTCATGGTCCGCCAAGCGAAACGGCTACGGGGGAGGATACGGATACGGCGGATATGGTGAGCAGAGCGAAGACAGCGAGTCTCTTGCACATTATTGGCACGCAATAGTCTATCGGAAATGGATTGTGGCCGGAGTGCTGGTGACAGGTTTAATTTTAGGCTATGTGTTTGCCCAGACGCGAATTCCCATTTACCGCTCGACTGCCATGGTCGAAGTGGAAAAGGTTTATCCGCATTCGGCAGGTATTACAGACCTTTTTACTTTATTCGGCCAGTCGGAAATCTTTTACCAAACGCAAATTGAATTGTTGAAGAGCCAAAATGTAGTGAGCGGGTTCCTGAATATAATGAATGCGTCTTCGAATAAATCCACGCCAGGATCGATTCCCTCCACTGATAAATCTAATGCTTCGGGACCAAAATCGGGACCACAAGATATCGTAAAGAATGAGTCATTGAATGCGGCTGTGCAGGCAGTGCAGGCGACCCCGGTAAAAGGGACTCAGTTAATTGAAGTCCAGATGGATGCGGATGAGCCGCGACTGGCTCAAGAAATGTTAGGAGCTTACGTTCAAGCTTTCATAGAGGAGACTCAGCGTAAGAGAAGCCAGCTTTCGGAAAAATTAAGATCATGGTTGCTCAAGGAGTTGCAAGAGACGGAGAAACAGCTTAGAGATTCCGAACGAGATTTGCATGAGTTTCAGGTAAAATACGGATTTTTGGATAACGATCCGAGTCATAGCCAGTCCTTTCTTAATCGAGCTGGAGAGAACTTGGTCCAGTCCAAAGACAATAGGTTACAACTTGAGGCTCTACAAAAACAGAAGGATCCAGTATTACCGCCTCAGGCGCAAAACGAATACCTGAATTCTTTAAAGAGTCAACTGACTGCGCTCAAATCAAAATATACATCCATGAAAGCCATTTATACCCCCGATTTCTACAAAATGGAAATATTAAAGAGCGAAATTCAGTCATTGGAGAATTCAATTGCTGAAATCGAAAAGACTGCTAGGGTTTCAGCGCTGGAAACCGCAAAGCAGAAAGAAGCGGTAGCAGGTGAAGCTTATGAAAAGACAAAAGAAGATTTGATTAAAATGAGTCCGCTCGCGGTTCAGTATCAAGTCCTTAAGAGGATGGTCGAAGCCAATGGGCAAGTTTACGTCTCGCTGCTACAGAAATACAAGCAGGCCGCGGTTGATAATGAAGTGATAGGACACAATATAACAGTCTCCAGTGCGCCTTCTCTGCCCAGGGAGTCTATTTATCCGAATAAAACAAAAATTATGGGAATCGCGGCTCTGCTGGGGTTGGTCGGAGGTATAGCGTGCGCCATAGGCTTTGAGCAGTTGGACCGCACCGTCAAAACAACCGGTGAAGTTGAGAAACAACTAAACGTTCCAATTCTGGGACTTGTTCCCAAAATAGGTCGTGAAAAACGATATCGAATGAAAGATGCGAAAATTCGTAGCGCAGAATTCTTGCCATATGGACTTCCTATATCTCCTTTTGCAGATGCTATTAGAATCGTCCACCATACTGTAACAGGGTTCATCGGAATCGATTCCGGAGCGGCCATTTCTATTTCCAGTGCGCTTCCTCTTGAAGGTAAGACCTTTATAGCAGTATCTATGGCTACGGCAGTTGCTTCCGAAAACAAGAAATGCATTATCATTGACGGGGATATGCGGCGTCCTCGAGTCCAAGAGGTATTCGAAACAAAAATTGATGCACCAGGACTTACTGATCTGCTCACCGGCAAGATCGCGGATATGAAAAAAGCAGTTCAGAAATCACATATACCGGGTTTGTTTTTCATGACCGCCGGAGCAGGAGCGAGAAATCCCGTGGCTCTGCTGAAAAGTCAGACCATGCAAGATATTGTTGAAGCCTGTAAGAAGGCATTCGATTTCGTGATTATCGACGCCCCGCCTATATTAGGACTTGCTGATGCAAGTATTATCAGTCGCTACACTGATGGTCTCATACTTGTGGCAAAACAGGGGCATACTTCGGTTGACGTGCTGCGGCGAGCACATGACGCGGTTGTCAGGGCGCAAGGGCGCCCCATCGGAGTTGTCTTAAACATGGCCGAAGCCAGAATTGGTAGCCAGTATTACTATAATTCAAAACATTACCAACGTTATTACCACAGGAGCAATGCTTAAAAGGAGCCTGTAACCGCAAAGGGCTTAAAAGATCTGAGTAGTTTTTAGCATAATCAATAGCTGTTCAGGGGTAAAATCATTACAGGATTGATCCCCGAAGAGTGCTGTCGCTCCTAAGCTCTGGGTTGTGGTCCAGCTGCGGTTCGTTTCTTGTGGATTGATTAACTGCTTCAGAACCGGAGAACGAGTCATGCCCGAGATCAAAAAACCTATAGCCAATTCCAATCTAGTTCTAAGAGAAGAATTCGACGACTGGGCTATTCTCTTTGATCCTGATTCCGGTGATGGCTTTGGCTTGAACCCGGTCAGCGTGTTCGTTTGGAAGCACTTGGATGGGGAACATACTGCAATGCAGATACTTGATGACATCAAAAACCATTTCGACAATGTCCCTGATGAGGCCGGGAATCATTTACAAGAATTCATTCAGGATCTTCTTAATCGCGGTTTTGCCGGATATGAAGTCATGAAAAGGTAAGATTCATGAGAGTCATGCGAACCCCGGATCTCTTGAAATCGGGAGTCGAGTCTAAATATCCTTCTCAGGTCTCTTTCCATAATCTAAGAAAATAGTTCAATTTGGATCCAAAGTAGGGAATCCAATTCCTAGTTCCAACTAGGGCCTCACGGTAGTTCTCCGATGGCAATAACCTCGATTTCACGTAACGGACTTTCGAATACCACCCGTCCAGCAACCCCATCCTGGCATAAAATAACCAAAGATACTTCAGTCGACCTGAAATTATGCGATCCTCCAGCCAATGTGGGCGGTAGGCAGATAGGGCATCATCAACGTCGGCTGGTGGAATTGATTCCCACTCGTCACTCATTTCCTGAAAAATCCACCACATAGGCCTCAGCGCCCCGAGAACTGTCGACAGAGAAATGAACTTATCCCAATCAAAGGCTGTTCGATTTAGAATTAGGACAAGGTCAAGCCAATCCCGTAAGAGGGGTCCATGATTAAGCGCGTGCATTGCCGTATAGATAAAATTTAGTTCCGGCGAGAGTAACTGCGCCCGATGACCGTACAACGATTTTTCGGTGGTACGCGTCCATACTTCTGCTGACGGAAATAGGTAATAATCCATACATCGCAAAGAGCGATGAAGGTCCACGACTATGAACCTATCGCCGATTCGTGTAAAGGTTTCCCCCAGTTGTATTATCCGATCTTCGGGGCAGCCTGAATCAAATTCGCTTTCATATCCCAATACTTTCAATATACTTGCCGAAACTTCAAAATCTTCTTCCGAAATTAGAAGGTCGATATCGCACATGGTTCGGAGGGCTGGGTCGCCATAAACGAAGTCCCCGATATAAACTCCTTTCAAAAGAACCGGAGACACCCCCTTTCTGTTTAGTGCCTCCAGGATTTCCTTTAACGACATTTCACGAGACACACTACTCAATAAAGAAATCATATAATCTTTTCGTAGGCGCTCTTTCAAAGCTTCCGGCAGCTTAATTGTCGGATGATTCGAAATGGACTTGAAAAACCAGGGCGCCAACCCGTGAGTCCGGATTATATCCCAGTGCAAATCCGTCCAATTGCGACAAGAATCGGGATCGGGATATCGTTTGAACGCGAGCGCTACCACAAGTTGTTGGACTTCGCGTAAATGTTTCAGCTTTTATGCTCCAGATTAATTTTTTGTCAATAATGCAGTTTAACCGGCATCATGCAGTTTCTCTGCAATAGACCGGGCAGCCTGTAACTGCCGATCAAGAAGACATCCCCAGTTGCGTTCGGAAAGAATATCATTTTTTGAATAGTGATACGCTGTAAATTTGCTTGACTTTCCGGTTAAAGAACACTAGCGACATGCGTCGTGAGCGGGCCGGATAAATGGGCTGCGGTACTGACAAAAACGGGGAAGCGACTTCCAGATAAGTAGAGACAGCGCCAAAATGACAAACAAATCTCGGAATGCAGCACTGTTCAGTTTCTTGGTAATTAGATCTAAATATTTTAACACTTACTCAAATGGAACTATTCAACGCCATTGGACCTGTTTGGCGCTCTTCATAATCTTCTTGTCTTTTATATTCTCCTTTGCGGGTGTGTCCACCGTCGGCGCAACTGATTTCAGCATAGGGGGGCTTGCGGATTCGCTAAGTCCTTTAGTCTATCCACCGTGCTTTCAAGCTGAGACCAAGGTAACACCAGTATGGATGTTTTTGGCCAATGGCACCTTGACAGCGCCTGGTCAGGGCACGTTGACTCTGCGGGAGGATTTCGGATTATCCCGTGGCGCATTGTTTTTGGATACTATGGTGCGCTTGCAAGCGGGTGCTTTATCCGTTCGGGTTCATTATGAGCCGCGTGCATTCATAGCTAATCTCGGGGTGATTGATAATCCGACAGTTACCGGACGAGCAGACTTGGAATACTCAGGTGTGCGACTTGGCGGAGACTTGGACTTGGTCCGAAGCAAAACATCGCGCGTTGGCTTGGATCTGGATTATCAGTGCTACGCGCCTATGTTCACACAAACGATTCGGCCGCTGGCGGTTGTTAGTGTAATGGGCGAGAACCCATTTACCCTTGGCGCTCATGCAGTCTACAATCCGGTCAAGAATTTGTGGGGAATTTCAGGGATATTCGAAATTCGGGGCAGATGGACTGTCGCCGGGGCATCCGTTACTGATACGGATGTTTCTCTAGGATTGAAATCACCGGAAACCGTGCTGGGGAGCGTTGCCCTCAAAAGTGGCTACAGACGAACCGCTATCGAATTTAACGATTCTCAAAATAATTTTGAAACCGTGCTCTCAGGGTGGTTTGGCGAACTGGCCTATTATTATTGATTTTTTATGAAAACCGGCTGGAACGCTCTTCTTTTCTCTATGAACTATTGACTGAGAGTGGTGGCAAATGCTTTTATATCTGTAATTGCAGTAAGGTATTGGTCTATGAAAAGTCTAAGATCTCTGATGTAGGTCCTGGGCACGTATAGCACGTCATATGGCTTTATCATAATTGCAGAACTCATATCCCCAACGTCGAAAACCTTCTTCAGATCAAGTCGTCTGCCGATAGGCTTACCGTTAATATCTTTAGATATAAGTATTACGCTGGTAAGGTCGGAATATTCCGTTGCACCGCCCGCCATAGCCAGGGCCTGAACAGCAGTAATCGGCTGAGTAATATTGAAAGCGCCCTGGGTCCCAACCTCTCCCAGTACGTAAAAATTACGAGAGTTTGCCTGGGCCAGCGAGACTGAAACTATCGCATGCTCCAGGACTCCGTCTCGATACAACTTGTTGACGGTCTTCTCAATATCCGGAATAGTTTGGCCCGCGCAAAGGACTCTATCGCGAATGAGAGGAAGATCTATAGTCCCATCCGGTTTCACCACAATTGCTGTCTGGCTTCCCCTGGTTAATGTGGTCAGTGCCTCCATAAGCTTCTTAACTTTTTCATGAAATGTCGCGACGTGTACCGTGACGAGGTGGTACCGCCTCGATTCGCCGCGTCTTGCTTCCGCCTGGGTAAAGATGTTCGCTTCTAGAAATTTTTGTTCAATCTTCTTCGCCAACTGTTCAGGAGTTAGACCTGTCGCCTTAATATCGCCTATAGCCTGTAGTGTTATCATGCCGTCGGGACGGATCACGACATCTTCATTCAGTTGCGGATCAAGAGTGAATTTGATTTTCAGTTGATCCAACGTATCAAGCGTGTAGTTTCCGGCCGGTACGTTCCAGTCGGTTTGAAACAGGATGTTCAGCTGATCGTTTGGTCCAACCCGATAATTTCTGCACACAACATCAAAGGCTTCCACCAAGTCTTTTATTTGGGGCATTTTCTGAGGGCCCGGTGAAGGTCTGAAGGGGGAAGGCATCAGACCGATACATCCGCTAAGAAGTAAGACGCAGCCAATGGACGCTATTAATCTTGTGAGCAGCTTAGTAATCATCTATAAAAACAATCCAATAACATTGCTTTTTAATCTAAATACTCATCCTAATCATGCTTTATACCATAATCAGTAGCAAATTTCAACTAATTACCCCAGGTGCAACTGCCGCCGCGCCCGGCTGGCACGCGCTTCATCCAGGTGCATAAGAACCTGCCCGGCGAGC
>JBKQRG010000113.1:0-2706 GCA_052144015.1 Desulfomonilaceae bacterium | reverse complement strand
TGTTGGGAATATGGCTTGTTTTTGCTATACTGCGCTGACTAAAAAGCATCCATATCCTTTTTCTTTGTCTCTGGAATGCCTTGCCTGTTGGAGACACAAACGGAAGAGTAAATCGTTACCCGTTTTCGCACATAGTCCCGATTTTTGAAGGAGGCACAGGATGAAGAGGCTTTTGTTTGCGGCGATTCTAGCGCTATGCTGGACGGCAATTTCGGTAATCCCTGGTTCAGCGCAGGAACCTATTCTCGTTGGCGTCCCCACTTCTGTCACATTTATCGAAGGCAAAGAATGCCTTAAAGCAGTTGAACTCGCTGTGGCGGAGATCAACGCGAAGGGCGGGATCAAAGTGGGGGATACGAAACGGCTACTAAAAATTGAAAGTCTTGATCTGCGCGACGCGTCTCCAGGAGTTCCGGTATCGGAAGCCCTCCTCGGGTTAGAAAAGATTATCACGGAAAAAAAGGTTCAGGTCATACTCGTGGGACCGTTTCGCTCGGAGGCTCTCATACCGGGGATGGACATTCTGAATAAGTACAAAGTCCCGCTGCTCGGAACCATAGCCATGAGCCCCAAATCAGAGATGATGGTGAAGGAAAATCCTGAAAAATACAAATATTGTTTCAGAGTATGCCTCAACGCCATTTACCTTGGGAAATACCTTAGCACCACTCTTGGTTTCTTGAAGAACCAGTTCGGTTTCAACAAAGTCTATGCGATGCACCAGGACGTGCTTTGGGCGAAGGCTACTGCAGACGGAACCGTAAAAGGCGCCACAACCAACTTTGGTTGGGAGAGCGTGGGTATCGAAGCCTATCCCACCGGCGCATCGGATTTTGCAGCCGGACTTATGAAAGCCAAAACCCTTGGAGCTCAGGTAATCTTGCCGGTGTTCGATATGCCCCAGAGCGGGATTCTTCTAAAACAATGGCAAAGCATGAAGATTCCCGCGCTGATATCCGGATTCATCTCTCCCATGACCGGCCCAGGCGCTTGGAAGGTTTTCGAGGGGAAAATCGGCGGCCTTATGAATTGTAATTATGAATTGGGTAGCGGTATTGCTCCGGCGAAATACCCACCTGCAAAAAAATTCTATGACGATTACCGAAAGAAATTTGGTGAGGCCATAGAATCAGGACACGGTCCGGGCCCTGCTTATGATTCGGTTTATATCTGGGCCGAAGCAGTTGAGCGCGCGGGGGGATTGGATCCTGACAAAGTTGTTGCCGAATTGAAAAAGACCGACCGCCAGGGAGTTATCGGCAAAATTAAATTCGATGACGGCAATCAGGTCATTTACGGTGACGATCCGACTAAAGCAGCCTGTGGCTGTGTATTTCAATGGACCGAGGGCGGCGGCGGCAAGCGTGTTGTCGTCTGGCCCGAGACCCTTGCTGAGGGCAAAGTCGTTCTTCCTTCTTGGATAAAGGCTGTGAAATAATGTGCTGTTTTCGTTAACAAGAGCGCTGAAGGGGAAACCGATCGTAAACTCCGTACAGTTTCCCCTCTTCTCAATTTTTGTATGCGGTTCATGTTCCACTGTGCTAGCCTGGTTGTAAGACCGGGTTCCGAACCATACGCAAGGAAACTTTATGTTTGAAGTCACCCTCGTATATGGATTCATCAACAGCGTGATCCTGGCGCTGCTTGCCCTAGGCTTTAATCTGACCTTCGGCATCAGCGGAATCTCGAATTTTGCCTACGGCGCATTCTATGTTCTCGCAGGTTACTCCGTTTGGATACTAATGAATAAGCTGTCGATACCCTTTTGGCCGGCAGCATTGATCTCGGTTTTATTTACAGCTGCATTGGGGCTGGCCCTTTATAGGTTTGTGCTCCTGCGAGTTCGGGGCCAGGTAATTTCCGAAGTGATCGCCACGTTCGGCGTGGGCTTGGCTATCCTCGAATTTTTTCGGTATCTCGGTTACACGGGTTACGAATACACGCTGCCTGTCTTTACGGATGGCAGCGTGATGATAGGCAATGTGTACGTAGACCATCAGCGGTTGTGGATAGTCGGAGTAGGCGTGCTGCTTGCGGTGGGACTTTACCTATTCACTCGTTACACCAAACTGGGTCTCGCATTCCGAGGGATAGCTCAGGACGAAAGGACCGCTTTGTCGCTCGGCATAAATTCGGACAGGATTGCCGGAATAAGCGTAGCGTTCGGTTCCGCGTTGATAGCATTGGCCGCAATATTGGTTCTGCCGAGAGGGACCATTTCAGTCAACGAAGGGTACGATGTCCTGGTCAACGCTATGGCCGTTTGCATTATTGGAGGGCTGGGCAGCAGTGTGGGAGTTGTCGTTGCCTCCTTTCTTATAGGGTATGCTCAGATGATTACCGACACTCTTTCAGGACCGCACTGGAAGATGATCGTTTCACTTATAGCGATTCTGGTAATACTCTTGATTAAGCCTTCCGGTCTTTTCGGAAAACAAAAAGAATTGGAAGAACGTATTTAACGGCCACATATTTTTTTACGGCCTGAAAAGTATATTGCCCTTTTGCCAGAAGTTAATGGGATCATGAAGAACAGCAAGACCGGCATCTAGCTTGTCCCGGTCTAATACCGGAGTCGATAAAACGGTGAGTCAGAAGCGAAAAGAGAGTGTCGATCGAGGAATTAAGGCGAGATCCGATGACATTTTCGCCCTACATTAATTCCGTGAAATGCGCTATGTCGCAGCGCCTCCATTGCTGCCAATA
>JBKQRG010000112.1:0-16357 GCA_052144015.1 Desulfomonilaceae bacterium | reverse complement strand
GTGAAACGACGAAGCAATCCCCCAAGCTGGAGATTGCTTCGCTCCGCTCGCAATGACAGTGTTTGGCCGCTCGTAACTGAAGGAATACTACTATAGCCTGTCTGATATTGAAGTATGCGTAAAAGGTAGATGATTAAAGCGGACGATTTCTGTTACGAAGGTTTTTTCACTGGGCCTTTTTCAGTTTTTTGCCGGGAAAAAACCTCGTCCGGTTCCTGCTTGTTGAGTGGTGCGAGATTCCGGCCGTGATGGAAAATAAGTCGCTCCGGGCCGGATTCAACCACCAATAGCCTCGCCGTGGCTCCGGAGTCCCAGAGCAAAGTCAGAAGAGGCGGATCGTACGAGAAAGCACCATCACCAGCCCGGATCCACTCCTGAGTTCTTTCCCCGCGATAAGTTGATCGGAACAAGCCATTCGCGTCGAAGACAAACCCGACGAACCGTTCATCCACACGTGATTCTACCTCGTCAATAATTCGAGACTGAATGATCCATGTTCCTGCAAGCCGTGAATTGTTCTCGTTTTTCTGCACAGAGCCCGTTTGTCGATCACAAGAGATGCAGAGTACAACGAGGAGAATTAACGTTATTGTTCGAGAGTAAAATGGGGCTAATTTGAGAGTCATTTTTGAGATCGATAGCGAGTAAAAAGACGAGGCGACCTTTCTCGAGGATTAGTCGCCTCGTTATCCCAATATTAATCTTTTAAGAAGCTGATTTTACTCAGCCGAAAATTCTAGTACCAGCCGCTTGAAGAACTGCTCGCCGGATAATAGCCACTGCTGGAGGAAGAAGCCGGCCAATAATTATATCCACTGCTGCTACTGCTGGCATTGTAGTTGTAGCCGCTGCTGGAAGAAGAGGCTCCCCAGCCACCGTAGCCGCCGCCCCAGCCCCAACCACGAGCTGCACGACGACCCCAGCCATAACCATAGCCACCGTAGCCGCCCCAATAACCACTGCTTGAGGAACTCGCTGGATAGTATCCGCTGCTGGATGAGCTGCTTGCGTTCCCATATCCGCCCCATGTGGCGAACGGGGCCCAAGCATAAGAGCCCACCGCATAAGATGCGAAAAGCATAACCATACCGACAACCACAAGCATCAATGCAAATCTTTTCATTAAATAAATACCTCCTATTGAATAAAAGTGCCTTCTTCTGCTCTAAATCGAAGACAGTTATTACGACCTAAAAGTTATCATCAAAAGCTTACACTAATCGCTACCATTATTGGCGGTCGTTGTCAATGTTTTTCTCTGGAGCCCCGATTGCGCTCTCTATCTGCCTGCCCAATTTCACCGCTTCAAAAGAGCCTTGACTCGCCTCACTGGTCTGTTAGGATTCCTTTTATTTTTGAGCTTGTCAAGAATTTTTTGGAAAGGAATTACCTCACGTGCCATTCCCCGCATCCCCGGAGGCGCTCAAGCCGCATCCATTCAGAACATTAGGAAGAAGCATGTTAGAGAAAACTAATATTATTACAGTATGCTGTATCGGCATCATGACTTTTAGTGTTAATAATCAAGCGTGCTGGGCTAAAACATCAGGAGAAATTGGACTGTCTAAAATTAACAATATTGAAGATTCGTCCGTTCTCGAGATCTCGGCGAGAGACCGAGTAGCGAACCCGCAGTTGACCAACGTAATCAATCAGATAGGCCCTACGGAATTGGTTATGAATTCGAACGAAAAGACCGAGGCAGTGAGATTACAACCGCCACCCATCCCGCAAACGGTTCGCCGAATTGGTGAACTTATAATTTCCGGTGATCTCGTCCGCGCAAAGGAGATGGCGCAGGGCATATTGAGGGAATGCGAGTCAGGGGACAGGGACCAGAGCGAATGCGCAGAATGGAGTGAATCAGTCAGAGGCCTCCGTGCCATTCTCGGTAAGCCCAGTGACAGGACTGTTGTGACGAATACGATCGGAATGAACCTAGTCCGCATTCCGGCGGGAGAATATATGATGGGAAGTTTGAAGCGCGACATGGACTGGCTGAGATTGACATTCAAAAAGATATGGCGGGAAGGACATAAACAGTGGTTTCAGGATGAGCTTCCGCTGCATCCTGTGAGGATAACTCGACCATTTTTTATTGGCGCTACCGCAGTGACAGTCGGACAGTTTCGCCAATTCATAAAAGAAACAGCTTACAAAACCGATGCGGAAAAAAGCGACGGCGGAATGATTTTTAGCAAAACTGAAGGTCGTTGGGCGCCGCGAAAAGAGATGAAATGGGATTCCACGCCCTGGAAAGTCGCGGATGACCAGCCCGTGGTTTTTGTTTCTTGGAATGACGCGCAAGCCTTCTGCAGATGGTTAACCCGCAAGGAAAAAAGGAATTATCGGCTGCCCACCGAAGCCGAATGGGAAATGTGCTGCCGAGGGGGGTCTATTTGGGTTCGATATCCCTGGGGCGACAGGTTACCGGGTGATCGCGACATGAATTTTGGTGATGGTAACCCCAAGCTACCCGAGAGCCTTACCACTGTGGATGACGGGTATGAATATGTATCGCCGGTGGGGAGCTACCCACCCAACGGTTTCGGCCTCTACGATATGGACGGCAACGTAATGCAATGGGTTGCCGACTATTACAGCAGGAACTATTTTGACGAATCCCCTGTTGAGGATCCTCCCGGCCCAAGTACCGGCACATCGAGAGTTAATAAAGGGGGTAACTGGTATGCCAGTCCAGCTGACTGCAGGTGCGCCTTCCGGGGTTTTTCCGGCCCCGAGATGAGCTTTTGGAACTTGGGTTTCCGTGTTGTAATGGATGAAGATCAAAACGAAAAATCGACGGACAAAACGACAACGACACAATCCGATATAACTAGGGGCAAGTCGGCGGCCGCCTCACTGCCCCCTCCCAGTGATGAAGAAGCGATGCGACTGTTCCGGGAAGCCATGTTCTCGGCGCAGCAGCAACAATGGGATAATGCCATTGATACCTTGGAATCCGCTTTAAAGCTCTATGAAAAGCGAGAAGATAACAAATGGCTTCCGCGCGTACGAGCCACCTTGGCCGGCATATATGCCGAGCGAAACAGAATATATAAGAGTAAAGAACTTTACACGCAATCATTGGCGGAATTCCGTAAGATCGGGGACACTGCGAGCGCACGAGTAATTCTGGCCAGATTACAGGAGCTTGAATCCTCGCCGGGCGTCAAGGTTGTGCAGGTCAAAAAGGGAGGACTTGCCGAGAAAATTAATATGGTACCCGAAGACATCATAATCGAATATGCCGGCGAAACCGGTTTTCGGGTAAGCAGCTTTCAAAAACTGATCGAGGACTATTCGCGGGCGGATGAAGTAACTCTGAGCCTCTTCCACAACAATGAAATAACCACGCTGGTAGTGCCCGGCGGCCCGTTGGGTGTCGCAGTGGAAGATATTAAGAGACCGCCACGACCCCGTAGACCTCCTGATGAAGAAAGGCCACGAGAGCGCCCGAGACCACGTGCCCGGCCGGCCAGACGTTAGTCCTTTAAGGACGGAAGCTGTCCGACCTGAACTGTACGATGCATTTGGAACGGTCGGTTAGTGACCGAAACTCAGATAAAAAGCTCGCTCCGTGTTAACTAACCATTGAGGGCAGTTTTTGGCCTGTTTCAGATCTCCTCACGAATTTTCTTTATCAGCTGGGAAGTAGATACCCCCGGCACGTGAGTAACAAATTCGACCCTGCCCCCTCTTGACCTGACGACATCTTCGCCCACAACTTCCTTACCTTTCCAATCCTCGCCTTTGACGAGAATATCGGGGCGTACGGCCTGAATGAGCTTGAGCGGCGTATCTTCCTCAAAAACAACTACGTAGTCGACGAAGTTTAAAGCGGAAATTATTTCAATCCGGTGCGACTCAGGGGTAATGGGCCTACCTATCCCTTTTAATCGAATAACTGACGCATCAGAATTCACTCCCACAACCAGGATATCTCCTAAAGCCGCCGCGCGCCGCAGTATTTCAAGGTGGCCTGCGTGGAAAAGGTCAAAACATCCATTTGTGAACACGATTGTCTGACCAAGAATTCTATGGTTGCTCAGCACACCGACGATATCATCCATGTGGATTATTTTACTCTCGGGGCTTTCGTTATTTATTGAATCGAGCATTTCTTGCAGGGTCACGGATGCCGCTCCAAAGCGGGCCACAACAATGGAAGCGGCCAAATTGGCCAATACAATCGCATCCTCTATAGGAAGCCCATTGGCGACTGCCAGCGCCAGCATAGCAATCATGGTATCGCCAGCGCCGGTCACGTCCATTATTTCCACCGGTTTTACCGGAAAATCCTGAAGCTTTTCGTCTGTTATAAGTGTGGCCCCGTCGCGTCCCCTGGTAATCACTATTCCCTTTGCAGATGTGCGTTCCAGAAGAATTCTTCCGGCTTCCTCCATAGACTTTTTGCTGTTAATCTCGATTCCGGCAGCCGTCGCAGCCTCTCTGAGATTGGGTGTCAGATAGGAGCAGCCTTGATAACGTGAAAAATCCATGCCTTTTGGATCCACCAGCACGGGTATGCCACTGTCACGTGCGCCGGAAACAAGAGCGTTCAGAACCTTGGGTGTTAGAAATCCTTTTCCATAATCAGATATTACGACCGCCCGAACTTTCGGTATGACCAATTTTATATCGCTGAGAAATGTCTGCTCCAGCTCAGGCGAAATCCGGCCAACATGCTCTTCGTCAATTCGTACTAATTGTTGGTTTCGGGCTACGACTCGCGTTTTGACAGTTGTCGGTCGGGAAGGATCGTCTTTAAGCCAAAAGCTCTCTACAGATATTTTCTCACAATGATTTCTAAACCATTTTCCCGCGTTGTCATTACCTATGACAGAAACTAGAGCGACTTTGCCACCCATTGAGACCAGATTGCGAACGACATTCCCTGCGCCTCCGAGTCCCTGAAACCTATCACGCGCCACTAAGACCGGGACCGGAGATTCCGGTGAAATCCGTTCTACGTCTCCTACTATGTACTCGTCCACCATGATATCCCCTGCCACCAAAATGGGCACGGGTTTGAGGCTCCTGATAAGATTCTCACTCAAAATCCACATTCCTCCTGCCGCAGCATTTTTGTCGCAAAGCGGCTGGCACATTGCGCGTTTTTCAGATTGATAACAGGGTCTCCCCAAAAGCCGAATTTTCCCGTAGAATTCTTGCCCTAATGTTAATAGCTTTTATTAATGGTCCTTTGCAACACTGTTGAAGTTTCTCTGCCTTTGTCGATCTTCTTCTCGGTACATTAATATCTGATACATCCGCAAGATACACACATAATCTAATTTCATATTTTATAATTATACTCAATATACTAATTTAAATTGATTTTTATCTTACTTTCTGATAAATGCGCTCAAGCTGGAACAGAAAATTGGCCCGGGGCCAATGAGTCCGCCGACGTAATAGTTTGGAATCTAAATGAAATTGTTAACCGCAGCGAACTATTATGTCCTGTCCCAGAGACTAGCGCCGAAGATTTCCGTACTTGTTCGGTATGTTAGGACTCAAAATCGAAAACTAATGGAGCGGATCACAAATTATGATCAGGAAAAAATCATTGTATAATCCGGAGCCAAAGACCCCCGCTACAAAATCTGGCGGACCCTTTAACTCTTCTGATGCATTTCGATCGAATTTTGATCGACCAGCGCGCAAGAAGATGGACCCACATCCGCTCGCGGTTGGGATTTTGCTCATCTGTATTGTAACAATGAGCGTAGCGTTGGTAGGACATTTCTTGGTAACAGGGCCGCTAGAACAAAGTCTTCTGCAGGAACAGGCGCGCGGTTTGGCAAGAGAATTGGATGGTCTTGTTTTAGCCAGGAGCGCAGCGGTCCGAATAGCCGCGGACAATTTGGACATTGATAACCTCTCAGCCGCCGGGGGATTGGATAGGCTTCTAACTAGCCTGCGGTCGCTTTTCCCCGATTTTTCAAACATCGAATTGCTTAATGGTCGAGGCCAAACTTTGGCCATGATGGGGGACCTAAACCTATCTCTAGCAGGCACTCCCAAGAGCGCTCAGGTTTTCGTCAATTCCGCGCCGACAGAAGCAAAACTGCTGTTTCGCGATGATCCTGCCAACCAGAGTTTCCTTGTCATAATGCGCCATGGTGATCCCGATTCCGGGTACTGGTTTTCCCGGACCAGATTCTCTCGCAGCGCAATTGATTCCGTTTTAGCGTCAGCCGGATCCGGACGATCTCCCGTGTTGGTGACTGATGACATACATAAAAATCCGGACCAGGAATCCGAATTCAATGCAACAAATAGCGCCGTATCAGCCGCTCGCTCCAAAGGCGATACTAATACCCGGTGGTGGAATCGAGGAAAATCAAGCGAGGTGCAATTGTCGGTTCCAGGATGGACTTTGCGTCTCAAAAGCGTTCCGGCATGGATGGATTACTGTCCGCATGTCTTAGTTCCGGGTCTTATGCTGCTCCTAATAGCTCTTCGCTACATCAAGCAACAAGATTCAAAGCACCGTAAAGATTTTCAATATAGCGCTTCGCATGTTGTTCCCCAGTCAGTCGTTCCCGAATGGGACGACATATCGGAATTTACTCACAACGTAAGGCATGGATCCCATCGCCCTCGGCGAACCTCAATTAATGAAATTGACTATTCTCCTGGGGACCCGCAAATTCTTACAACTGGTAATGTCGCACATTTTCGCAAGGTTGATAGCGCGGTGGAAGATGGTCACTCATTGGGCGAACTGTTGCCCGAGTTTTTCTATGAGCCAAACGCGGATGTAGTAGCCCCTTATGACTCTCCAAATAACAAGATACCTGATGCGCAATTGACTCCCACGGATCCCTTCCCGGAGACGCTGGAAGTGACGTGGACTGAGCCTCGCACAAACGAAACTCAAATTGATTCGGGTGAACCGGAATACATTGCCGATTCAACATTTCTAGGCGCGTAAACTGTTTATTTGCAGACTCGGTGAGAAGAATCTAAAACAGCCGCACCGCTAAATTGAATACCCCACGCGTTAAGTACTGGCGGTTCTGTTCTTTCATCTGATGTGATAATTTGGATTTCTCTTTTAGTCTAACAGTCCGGTCAGTCTCATGCACAAAATTCTTACCATTGCAGGTTCCGATTCTGGAGGCGGTTCCGGAATTCAGGCCGACCTTAAGACAATCCAGTCTCTCGGCGGTTATGGAATGAGTGTGGTAACTGCTCTCACCGCCCAGAATACTCTCGGGATAAAAAGCATTCTGCCGGTAGACCCCGATTTTGTCGCATTGCAGATGGACGCAGTCCTTGAAGACATTGGAGCGGACTGCATTAAAATAGGAATGTTAGCCAATGCTGGAATTGTGAGAGTGGTAGCCGAAAGAATCGCCAAGTACCGTATCGAGAAAGTAGTTATCGATCCCGTAATGGCTTCTACGAATGGAAATATCCTTCTGGATGAAAGAGGACGTGAAGCTCTGGTAAGAGAACTTTTCCCTCTGGGTTATGTCATCACGCCAAATATTCCGGAATCGGAAATATTGACCAAAAAGAAGATCGGTGGTGTGCCGGACATGAAAAAGGCCGCCAGAAGAATTCGAAAAATGGGGCCTAAGAACGTCTTAATAAAAGGAGGGCACCTGGAGGAGGCCCCTATAGACATTCTGCACGATGGGTATCAAGATTACGAGTTTTACTCCCAGCGAGCCGTAACCCGTCACACTCATGGAACGGGATGCACCTTAGCGTCGGCTCTGGCGACATTCCTAGCCCAAGGCTTGCCGCTAATGGAATCGATCGACAAGGCTAAAAGATATTTATTTCGTGCCCTGAGATTTTCACTACCCCTGGGCCGTGGAATCGGGCCGGCAAACCATTATGCTTCAATTGCCAGGGAAATTGCGCGCAGTGACGTGATCGAAGAATTGGACAAAGCGCTTGAGCGGTTGAAACGTTTAAATATCGGCCATCTCATACCCGAAGTCCAATCCAACCTGGCCTATGCAATACCTTATGCCGAATCCGTGGACGATGTCGCCTCATTTCCGGGCAGAATAATCCGACTGCTGAATTCGGTGGATGCCTTCGCCTCCGCCCGCTTCGGAGCTTCGCGACAGATACATCATTTGGTCCTCGCAGCCATGGAATATGATCCTGACAAACGAGCGGCGATGACCATAGCTTATTCGGAAACACTCGTTAAGAGAATTCGAGCTCTTGGACACACCGTGGCAGAATTCGATCGTACGCGTACTCCAAAAGATGTGCAGGAGGAAGAAGGCAGCACTCTGGCGTGGGGTGTTCAAGATGTCATGGAAGAATTAGGTCGGGTGCCGGATGCGATATTCGATCGAGGAGCTGTCGGTAAAGTGCCTCTGATAAGGCTTTTCGCTCGCGATGCCTCTGCCATAGTGGATCTGATAGCACGATTGTAGAGATAGTCGACTCCATAACTTCTCCCGTAGAATTATTCCAGCTGTCACCTTGCATATTTTCGTCGCAATCCGATTGCGCTTCAACCGGTTAAGCGATTATATTATCTTTAGATGTCCTAGCCGCTCCTTTTTAAAATCCTAAAGGAATTTTGATGGTTGACTCTCTTATAGATCTACACGGCCGCGTTATCGATTATATGCGAGTATCCATTACGGATCTCTGTAATCTAAGATGCGTTTATTGTATGCCGCCGGAAGGCATTCAACTCTTGTCCCATAGTGATATCCTGAGCTATGAGGAGATACTCACTATTATTCGCGTTGCACACCGTATGGGTGTCCGAAAAATCCGGATTACCGGAGGCGAGCCCCTCGTGCGTCGGGGGGTGCTCGATTTCATATCACGGCTTGCTCGATTCGAAGGAATCGAAGATATCGGGCTTACTACGAATGGTGTCCTGCTTGCGGCAATGGCGGCAGAGCTTAAAGATGCCGGCCTGAACCGCATAAACGTGAGCTTGGATTCTCTGCGCAGAGACACTTTTCATGCAATAACGGGCATGGACCGTCTGAAAGAAGTGCTAACGGGTATTGAGACCGCACTGCAAAAGAAATTCGACATGGTAAAAATCAATGTCGTCCTTCTTCAGGGAATCAATGAAGAAGATATACCGGATTTCGCACGTCTCACATTGAACAAACCGCTAGATGTAAGATTTATCGAGCGCATGCCTTTCGGAACTACTCAATGCCCCCATTCACCGGAACCGTTCAGCGCCTTGAAAGCCAAAGAAATCATCCGGAGAGAAGTGGGCGAGCTGTCTCCGATTCAGCGGAATCGTCTGGACGGTCCCGCGACCATGTTCCGGCTGGATGGCGCTATTGGTAGAATCGGAATCATTGATGCCGTGACCGGTCATTTTTGCGCAACTTGCAACAGATTACGATTGACAGCTCGCGGGACGCTTCGCCCGTGTTTGCTTGGCCCTGCGGAGATTGACGTGAAGTCAGCTCTCAGAGAGGGCGCTTTGGATGAAGTACTGGCCGAGATTTTACGGCGGGCTGTCCTGGCCAAACCGATGGGCCACTCGATTAGCCTTCCTCAGATGAATGAAAGTATGAATCGCATCGGCGGTTAGTCGCCTATCCCATGACTGATTCACTGCAACCCGAGCTTTCCGTCATTATTATTAACCGCAACACCGCGCACCTGCTTTTGACTTGCCTAGAGCATATTTTTCGATCGGACCTTGATGTCCAACCCGAGGTCTTGGTCGTGGATAACGGTTCCAGTGACGATTCCGTGGCCAAAGCCAAGAGTTCGTACCCCGGAATTACGATTCTGGAAGCAGGAAAGAATCTCGGTTTCGCTGCTGCTAACAACGTTGCGGCAAAACTAGCGCGTGGTGGATATCTATTGTTGGTAAACACCGATGCGTTATTGAAAGAAGATTGCGCACGAGCGCTGCTCGAGTTGATGAAGTCAGACCCGCGTATCGGAATGGTTGGCCCGCAACTTTTGAATCACGATGGATCGCACCAGACTTCTTTCGAGGCTGTCCCGACTCTTGTTACAGAAACATTGAATCGCAGCTTGCTGAAACGCCTTTTTCCGAAGCGTTTTCCCGGAAAGAGGCCCGACGCGCACAAAGCTTTTCCTGTCGAAGCTATAATTGGCGCTGTAATGATGCTACGCCGCGAATCTTTCGAGGCTTTGGGTGGCTTTGATGAGGATTATTTCTTCTTCCTCGAGGAAACGGATCTGGCCGTAAAAATGAGACAGGCCGGCTGGCAGATTTTGCATGAGCCGAGAGCCAAAGCTATTCACCTTCAGGGCGCAACCGCGGATATTGCGCCGCCCTCGGCAAGAATCGAGTTTTATCGGTCCCGCTATATCTTTTTTTGCAAGCACTACGGGTCAAGGGCGATGCGATTATTAAAGTCAGTCATGATAGCGAATCTTATGCTGAATGTGGCAGGTCTGGGTTTGCTGGCGGTTGGAACGCTGGGCCAAGCGCGCTCTGTTAGGAATAGACTAAGAGTCAGGACTGAACTGTTAAAATGGCATTTGCAAGGCTGTCCTGATGGACAAGGTTTGCCGAGAGAATAAAAAGCGCAATCGCGTTCTTTTTCCCTCATTTTCGGTAGATAGGTTGATGGTAACTGGCATACTGCTCACCTCCCACGGGGGCTGCAACAATTCACATTTAAGGCGCGAGGTCTGTCGACGCAGCTGGGCCTCGTAACACTTGTTGACATGTGTCACGTGACAGCTTACATTGAGTCATGATCAAGACCTTCGCTGATCGACATACGCAGGAATTGTACGAGGAGGGAAGGTCAAGGCGGTTTCCTCCGGAGATTTGGAGGAGGGCCGTCCTCAAGTTGGAGTACCTCGATTTGGCAACGAGGTTGGAAGATCTAAGAGTGCCCCCGAGTAATCGACTGCATCAATTAGGCAAAGATCGAAGGGGGCAATTCTCCATTTCAGTCAACGATCAATGGCGAATCTGTTTCCGGTTTCTCGATGCAGACGCTTACGACGTGGAACTTACAGATTATCACTGATAAGAGGTGTCTTATGGGTATTACCAATACCAGGGTTAGAAAAATTCGGCCCACGCATCCCGGCGCCATGTTGAGAGAGGATTTCTTGCCCGATTATGGACTTACCGTGTCAGGTTTTGCTAAAGCGATTGGGGTATCGCGGCAGACGGTAAACGAATTGCTTCGCGAGCGTCGGGCGGTAAGTCCGGAGATGGCCCTGCGCTTGGCCCGCATATTCGGCAACAGCCCGGAATTCTGGCTGAACGCGCAGCGCGCTGTCGATTTGTGGGACGCCGCGAAGACCGCCAAGGATAAAATCGAGCGAATCACCCCATTGACCGCGGCATGACTATTGGTTCAAGCATGTAGCGATGGCTTGGCATCTATGGGCCTGTCAAGTGACAGTCTAGCGTTAGGCGAGTTTGATTGCATGTGACGTCCAGCGGTACAAGAAATGACTGTGCTGTGCCCCATAATCGCTTCAGGCCGTGTGCAATGCTGGGGGAGCGAACGGGGATCACACTTTCTTGCTCCCCTCGCGACAAATGCAGATTCACTGCCGTATAGCACCCTACCCGCACTAAGCAGAATGAGCGCAAATAGTGATTGACTAAGGTCTTAAATTTCGAGTTCGCCGTGACGAGAGGCAAGTGGCCAAGTCAAAGGAAACAAATCGAACAAACGTTTTCAATATGCAAACAAATTCACAAGGGATAGCACCTTCGCACTTTCATTGTGACTCCACCGCGCGCGAATTTCCGCGCGAATGGAGAGATATCTGGTTCCGCCGATGCTCGAAGATTTGCGATGACGGGATAGCCAGATACGAATGTCCAATATGTAAAAAGCTGTTCGACCACAGCAGTATTGGATACTTGTAAGGAGATCATATTTGGCCCTACTCAATGTGCGGCGAAACCTCGTGGGCCAACTATAGGCTGATCTGTGGGAGCTGCAATACAGAGAAACGCGATTTCATTGATCAACAAATCCACCAATTCTTGGGGAAAGGAGAATTTCGAGGACGGATTGCGACTTACCTACGGGAGTTGATCTCGCGTGGAATTCTTCAAGACCACGTAATCCTGCAGGAACTTCTGGGGCAAACTGAATGAATACAAGGAAGAGCCCGCCTGCCTTTGGGTCATCTATCAAAAGGATCTATAGCAATTGACGTAGGGCCAGGCTCTTCTAATTTCGCGCCACTGTCACATACGCTTCTAGGTCCTTACTGGCGTTCACATCGGGAGGGCTGGCTACGCGTACCTTGTCTATGTATTTTAGTATAGTTACACCGCGACATCGCTTTATTTCACTTAATTTTCTTCGAGGAAAGCTTCCCTAAAACGGGCATACTGGCGAAGGGCCGCGAGGGCTTTGATGGCTCTTTCCGGGCTAGGCATCATTGGGATGTTTCTGTCCTCGAGTTCACGTGTGAACGGGTCCTCCCGAGTTGCGAATGATCCACCGACAACTGGTTTGCCGAATTTCGGCGCCAGATTTGCCACTAAGTCAGCTTGCATTTTGACAAATTGCGTGGCCATTTCTGTAGCTTGTTCCCGTGTTACTCCGCCCCGCACCATCACTTGTGCGACTCTGTGTGCAGGCATTAACAGATAAATGAAAAGACCATCTACTCCGCTGTCCTTCAAAAGGGCAGATGGTATCCCGTCCACATAATCTCTTGGATTGCGATTAAACGTTAAATCGACAGGATTGCCCATACGCGCGGTATGGGGAAGCAAGGCCGCAAGCTGTTCAATTGTTTCGGGCGAGAAATCTGCAAGCTTCAGACCGGTTCGGTCGACTGTATCTGCTGCTGCTGCGCCAGGACCTCCCGAATGGGTTAGCACCGCAACTCGGTCCCCTTTGGGGAGAGGCTGTGTGCCAAAAACAAAGCAGAGATCAAAAAGTTCCTCAGCCGAAGACGCTCGAATAATACCACACTGCTTGAAAATGCCGTTATAAAGGAGATCTGGACCGGCCAAGGCTCCGGTATGTGACATGCCCGCTTTGCTGCCGGCCTCCGAACCGCCGACATAATAGGCTACGATCGGCTTCTTTTTCGAAACTTCCTTCGCAACTCGGGCGAATTCCCGACCGCGTTTGATGCCTTCCACATATAGCGCGATTACCTTCGTGTTCGGACAAAACCCGAGATATTCAATGCAGTCTGTCAAATCCAGCATTGCTTCGTTACCGACACTGAAGGCTTGGCTAAACCCAAGCCCGAACTTTCCCAAATATGAAAACATCTGGGTTACGAAGCTCCCGCTCTGGGAAGCCATGCCAATGAAACCTGGTGAAATCTCATACGGAAAGAACGTAGTGTTTAGCCTTGTGTAGGAGTTCACAACACCAATGCAGTTGGGTCCAAGAAAAGAAATCCCATATTTGCAGGCAATTTCAACCAGACGATCTTGCATATACTTCCCTTCGGACCCCATTTCTCCAAAACCCGCGCTTGTTATAATAATTCTGTTGATACCAGCTCGGCCGCATTCTTCGAGAATGTCGGGGACAATTTGAGTGGGCAAAACAAATACAGCAAGATCAACAGGGCCGGGCACGTCTTTTATACTGGCATATGCCGGCAGGCCCATGACTACCTTATCATTCGGGTGAATGGGATATACCGGGTTTTCGAAACCCAGTGCCAGTAATTGCGCCAATTGAAAACTTCCCATTGTTGTTGGATCTTTCGATGCTCCCCAGAAAGCGACACTCTTTGGATGCATCATTTTGTAAAGAGGGCTGTCGGTCATCTCCTGCATTGAACTGTACCTCTAATGTCGTGCATGGCACATAGGGATATTCCAGCGTATAATAGGTTTTGGGGAGTCCGGCACTATGTGCTCGGACTCTGATTTTCGGGAGGCTTTATGGCAGGTAGGAAAAGACTGAGAATAAATAAGACCAGCCACCAAACAGCATACCCGACCATCACCGCAAACATGGCAACAGGCGCGAGGGCAATCGATACAAAAATTAACCGTTCGTGACCGGCAAAGGATCCCCCGAAAAAAAGCAAGCCCATTGCCAGTATAAAAGCCACGGCGGTTGTAACCGCTCCCGCGATCATAGCTATGATCCGTCTTGGCGCCATATTGGATATGTTATCATTGACGAAGACTAAAATGTAAGCAGTCAAGGAGTCAATCTACCAGAATATGCAAAAACGATCATTTGGACCCGGATTTACTAATAAATATGAAATGAATTCTGTAATAGAAAAGCTTCTGATTCAGGTTCAAAAGCCTTCTAGATACATCGGCAATGAATTGAATGCAGTGAAGAAGGACCTATCAAAGGTACAATTACGAATGGCCCTCGCATTTCCGGATGTTTACGAAGTGGGCATGTCCCACCTTGGACTCAAGATTCTCTATTCTATCGTGAACTCACGTCCCGAATTTTATGTTGAGCGCGCGTTCGCCCCCTGGCCTGACATGGAACACCTGATGAGAAAAGAAGGGAAGCCGCTCACGACACTTGAAACGGGCACCCCCCTGTCCAACCTTGATCTGGTTGGTTTTTCATTACAGTATGAACTTTGCGCAACCACTGTCCTGCAGATGCTTGACTTAGCCGGAATTCCATTAAGAGCCTGTGATCGAAGCATAAATTATCCATTTATAATCGGAGGTGGACCGACTGCATTTAATCCTGTGCCTATGGCGCCTTTCTTTGATGCTTTCGCGATTGGTGACGGTGAAGAACTGATATTAGAAATAGCCGATAGCCTGCTTGAGTGGAAAAAGAATGGGGGAACTAGAGAAGATCTGCTCAAGCAATGGAAGCGCATACCCGGCATATTTGTTCCTGAACTGCACGAACCGGGAGACAAGGTCTCCAGGCGTATTGTGTCGGATATCGAAACCACGGGATTCCCGATCAAGCCTGTATTACCTTTCTGCGAAATAGTACATGACAGGATCGGTGTAGAAATCGCGCGCGGGTGCACAAGGGGTTGTCGATTCTGTCAGGCGGGCATGCTCTATCGCCCGGTTCGTGAGCGCAGTGTCAATAGTGTAATGGAGATTGCGAAGCAAAGTCTTGACAGCACAGGTTGGGAAGAAATTTCGCTTTTGTCACTTTCATCCGGAGATTATTCAGCCATTGCCCAATT
The DNA here is from genome assembly GCA_052144015.1 of Desulfomonilaceae bacterium. Lineage (GTDB taxonomy): Bacteria > Desulfobacterota > Desulfomonilia > Desulfomonilales > Desulfomonilaceae > DATJPW01. The sequence continues at coordinate 1,267 of JBKQRG010000112.1, read as the reverse complement.
AATGACCGAACTGACCGCCAATTTCGGCGGTAACAAGACAGGATTATCACTGCCATCACTCCGGACGGAAACACTGTCGGCAGAAATGGCCCGGCAGATCCGCAAAGTGCGTAAGACCGGATTTACCTTGGCGCCTGAAGCAGGAACGGACAGGCTGCGCAAAATTATTAACAAGGGCAACACGGAAGGAGATTTGGAAAATGCCGTTGCTACGGCGGTGGAACAAGGCTGGCGGTCCCTTAAGCTCTATTTCATGATAGGACTCCCGCTGGAAAATTATGAAGACTTGGATGGTATCATAGCGCTTATTCATAAGGCTTCTCGTTGGGTCAAACACGGAAGATTGACCGCTTCAATTTCCACTTTCGTCCCGAAGTCGCACACTCCTTTTCAATGGGAGGCTCAACTGTCGTTCCGTGAGACTGTTCGGAGGCAGCAGTATCTGAAAGATCGTTTTAGAAAAGGCACAGTCAAGATCAAGTGCCATGACCCCAGAGTTTCTTTTCTCGAAGGAGTGATAGCCAGGGGTGATGAAAATGTTTCCAAGGCTATAGAGGCGGCATTCAGACACGGAGCCAGATTGGATGGATGGGACGATCTGCTAAGATTTGAAGCCTGGACGAATGCCTTTGAAAAAACAGGCTTAGATCCTGAGAGTTATCTTAGATCCAGGAACACTGAAACGAGATTGCCTTGGAGCTTTATTTATACAGGAGTGAGCAAGGAATTTTTGGCAAAAGAGTTACATAAGGCATTTTTAGGAGAAACCACCCAGGACTGCCGCTTTGACGGATGTACAGGATGCGGTGTCTGTGATTTTGATCGCATTCAACCGCGATTAAACCAGCCTGCAATCGAGAACGCGTTTGAGAAACAAATGCCTGATACCACGAATCCGGACCAAGGAATTCGGCGATTTAGACTAAAATATGGAAAAATGGGTAATATGAAGTTTGTTGGACATCAAGATCTAATCCGATTGTTCCATCGCACTTTTCGTAGAATCGGGATTACATTGGATCACTCCAAAGGATTTCATCCACATCCCAAACTCAGATTTACGCCTCCGTTAGCTCTGGGTATTGAGAGTAGCGCAGAATATCTTGATTTTGATACGATTAATCAGAGCCTTAAAGTGACAGATATCCTCCAGGCTTTGCAATTGAATCTTCCCACAGGGATCGAGCCGTTTGAGCTTAGTGAAGCACCATTGCATGATCCACCGGTTTCTGCTAAAATTCAACGGGTTACGTATAAATTGGAATTT
>JBKQRG010000111.1:0-29155 GCA_052144015.1 Desulfomonilaceae bacterium | reverse complement strand
TGTTTTCATCATGTTAATGAGGAAAATTACAGGCCCGCTCCAGCAGATGGTGGAACAGGCCAAGGTGATATGCGAAGGAGATCTCAGTCGGACTATCGAGGTTTGCAAACGAGATGAAATAGGTCTTCTCGGAGAGACCATCAACGCATTAACCAGCAACATTCAGGAGATTGTGGCTTTTGGACTGACCACGGATTCCGCTGTGCGAAGCCCACTTGAATACCTGCAAACCCACATGGGAGACGATTCTGGGTGCCGTGAGCAGCTCGATAAGATTGAAGAAAGCCTAGCCGGATTCAGGTGCATCCTGGAAGACTTCAAGCTTTTTCCTGCCCCGTTGACCCAGACTGAAGGGGAAAAGAATAGATGAGTGGTGACTGGATATCCCTCCCGGCGGGGTTCGCCATTGCGACAATGGCAACCCTAGTGGGTTTTGGGGGCGGTATACTCTGGATGCCCTTCCTCATCCTTGTGGCCCATCTAGACCCTACCCAAGCGGTGGTGACTTCGCTAGTGATTCAGGTGGGCGGCATGGGGTCAGGAAGCGTTGCAGTGATCAGGGCGAAGAAGACCGACATGCGACTGTCTCTTTATCTGTCCGCTTGCGCTTTTCTGGGAGTTCCCGTCGGAGTGTGGTTCTCCCGGTTGATTTCGGCGGACTCCGTTATTTTTCTCCTAGGGGTTTTCAGTCTGGCTCTGGCTCTGGTCTTTGTCTATACCCAGGACAACTTTGAGACCTCGCTCGTGAACAGCGTGTCTTTGAAACAGACTGCGCCGTATCTCTGGTTGTCTAGCGTCTTCGCCGTACTCACAGGTCTTTTATCTATGGGAGTGGGAGACTTTTTGGTTCCCATCCTTCGGAATCGGCTCCGATTGAACATGGAATCCGCTATGAGTGCCTGTGTGATTGTTATGGCGGCAAACGCTGCTCTCGCTGCAATACTCCACATGGCAATTGGAGAGAAATTTGCAACAAACGTTGTCCTCTGGGCGATTCCTGGAGTTCTACTAGGAGGTCAGGTGGGACCTCGGCTCGCCGGTCGGATACCGGATCAGACGCTCAAGGAAATATTCATTTACGGACTTTCGCTCGCGGGAATACACATGATGTTCAGCATGCCGGGCAATTTTTGAGGAAACGGACATCCCGCGGCAGGTAAGAAACGCCTGCGGGATCCGTGCACACTCTAATTCGGTCTTTCTTTCAGTCTTGCCTCAAAAAACAATCGTTCCGCCAATGCGCCCAGCAGAAACTTATTGAAAATCATTTTGACCGGATATCGTGTTGGTTGCGATTCTTGCCGCATCACCACCTGCCAAGTTGATTGACCGACATTCTCAATCGAAAGTTATGGCAGAAATCTTTGGACATAACTAACACAATCCAGCACAGCGAATTTATCTACTGTGTTGATCGTGTGGGTGCCGCAAATCCTTTTTGCCCAGGTCGGCTCAATCCGACCTACTATTTCCTCGTGAAATTGTTCATGTGTAAGGCGGGTCACCTTATTCATTACCATGGCACTCCCCATTCTAACGGAACAATCTTGAGATGGCCTGTAAAGGCTTCCGTTTAGTCTAAATAGCTTACCGGCGGGTCTGCTCGACCTCACGTTAGATTTCACCGGATTGCGCTTATGAGGTATCCACTCACCAAAGGGTGTTTCAGAGTAGAATAAGTGCAATTCATCATTGGACGCGAAATCTTTGCCTCCAACGCAGCAGAAAAGCCACCAGACACCATCTTGCTCATGCAACGTAGCGTCTACAGCTTGTATATTTGGAATAAGCACTCTGTCGAACTGCCAAATTGTTGGAAATTCGACACAACGGTATAGCTCGATTGTATTATTCCGTTTTGTTTCCGGGATCATATACAGGTGATTACCCCATTCAAACAAGAACGGGTAGGAAAGATGATAATCCTTTTCCAGGACCTTGACCGGTTGTTTCCAAGTCCCATCAGGGTCCATTTCTATTACAGAGATATGGCCTTTCATCGTTTCATATAAAAATTCTTCTATAAATATGTAATACTTACCATCTTTCGCCACCGCAAAGGGATCTGCCCAAAATCTGTCCTTCGGTGGTTTCATAAATTTGAGATCACGCGGAGCATGAATAGATGGTCCTGTCGAACCCAAAGTATAAGCCAAGAACCATTGCTCCATCTTACCAAATCTCCATAAACTGTGTTTTAGTCTCCTGCCGCAGATTTTTGCAATAGAACCTAGGATCTGCGGGGTAGTGGGGTATGAGAGCCGCTTCCCATTGTGAGAATTTATTGTCTCTTTTAAATTTTCTTCACTCAAGACAGCAGGCCCGTCCTCATATAGATTTCTGATCGTTCTCACGACAGAAGCGGCAGATTTCCAGTACACTTTGCTGGTGGTGCCGGTGACCGATAAGAGGTCCGTCGCTGTCAGAGATCGATAAAGCACCCTTTCCGGTGCCGTCTCGGAATCAGCCATCCGTAGGGTGAATTCTATTGTGCTTTTTCTTCTCATAACTTCCCAAAAACAAGGTGGTCCTACATACGAGACCGAGTTGTTTGATGGACTCCCCGACCAGATACCGTGTTTCGCAATCCCGACTGCAGCCCCTGTGATCCTGATCCCCCAAAAATTAAGGACCACATCGACATTCTCCGACCGGATTCTTTGAACGTCTTCTTCTTTCAGGTGATATTCACCATTTACCGCTATCGGGCGAACGCTGAGAATAGTGTTACCTCTTTGTTCAAGGTAACTTAGATCGAACTGTTCAAATGGATCCCGATAAGGGCACGGGTAACGCTTGTCGATTTTTGCGTACAAACTCCAGAGAAGCGGATAGCCATTCATCGACAGACCCGGTAAGAATTTTCTTACATGATCGTGGAATTCTTTTTTTGCTATTAGTACGATTTCCGCAAAGTGGGATTTCTCAATATCTTCGATCATTCTGCAGATCCATCCCGGCTGGCTAATGGACTCAATCAATAGCCCAATCCGCAATTTCCTTTTCTTTTCTTCGAGCATGAGCTATTGCCTCCCGATACATAATTATATATTAAACAGATTTTGCATAGGGAATCCCTCATAACTAAAAAACATTTTTACTCCGTTTGAGCCTCGTGAGGGACCATCCGGCAGCCTTTTCGTGGGCAGAGAGACAATCGGTCGACGGGACGCCGACACCAAGATCCCCGAAATACCAAAACCCTGCATAATTCCAGTTAAGCAGAAAATCTCGACAGAAAGGCCATCATCATGGATTTAACAGAGATCTACCAACAGGGAGAGCAATTTTTCAGGGCAAAGGAATTTGGTCGTTTGTTGGGTTATGTCGAAACAGGTTTTGTCTGCGAAAACAATCGCCGAATCCTCGACCGCTTCACATTTCGTCAGCAATCCATAGATGCTCCTGATGTTTCAACGACGTGCCGGGTGCTGGGAGTAGACCTTTCTACGCCGGTGATCATGTCATCGATGACCATGCCAATTCCCGTCATTGCGGACGGCGCCTTGATGCAGCTTGCACGCGGGCTGAAAGCAGCAGGAAGCCTTATGTGGACTGGGACGCCAATCCCGAATAACCTCGCAGCAATCGCCTCCATGGGGGTTCCACTGGCAGCCAACGTGAAGCCGTTCACCGATAGAGACAAGGTTCTCGCCGCCCTAGACAAGATGATCGAAGACGGCATTACCTGGGCGGGTATCGAAATCGATGCCGGGCGAGGAACCAAGATTGGCGACCGGAAAATGGACTTTGACTGTACCCCATTGTCTCTTAAGGAAATCGAAGCGATCAAGAAGAGGGTATCCGTTCCGTTGGTTTGCAAAGGCGTATTGAGCGGGGAAGATGCCAAGAAATGCATTGATGTAGGAGCGGATATCATTTTTGTATCCAATCATGGGGGACACACGCTGGACTACTTGCCACACCCCTTTCAGGTCATGGACGAGATCGTGGATATTGCCAGAGGTAAGGCTGAAATCATCGTGGACGGCGGATTTCGCCGAGGGAGTGACGTGCTAAAGGGCCTCGCTTTTGGAGCCTCTCTGGTGGGATTGGGTCGACCGATTCTCTATGCGCTGGCTGCAGGTGGTGAACAGGGCATCATCTCTTTGGTCAGCGGGATTACCCAGGAATTGGCTCGACTGATGTCGATGGTAGGGGTTAGTGATCCTGAAAACATCCACAAAGGCATTCTGATTGAACAATAGAGGCATCAACCGGACAGCAATCTAAAGACTTTCTAGGAGTAACTGGGCATTCATTTCCCTGCCCACACTCTGCAAGTCCCAGGTACACGGTGCTTCAACGGAATAACGAGAGACCGGATGCCCTGATTCGGCTAGCACTGTTTGGCGTCGCTTTTGACGCCACAATACCATCCGAAACTGCTTGATAGTAATCGACGATGACCGAATTCTTCAAGGAAATCGACGCGTAGCCAGTCATATAGGTCTGAGTAATGTGCCTTCACACGCCAGGAAGCTGAGGCTGAGGAACTCAAAAGAGAGAAGGAGGTCAGCAATCGACTGAACGGGAGTCTGTCACCGCAGGCTATAGGTATTGTTTCGAGGTTTTTTCTAATTCATCCAAATCTTTCCCTGAGGATCTCTATAAAACGGGGTTCAATCTCGTCAATCGCAGATATGACCGGGACAGGATCGTCCAAGTGCTTTTTTTCCCATAAGAATTTGTAGAACAACTTGATTGACACCGGGATATACGTGTACATGTGAGGTTCGATTACCACTTTTCTTAGCACGAAATCAGAAAAGAATACTGCTAGGTAGCCTGGAGGGATGGAATTCAGCACAAAGACATCTTCGTGAAGATAACCATAGACGAAGTTGCAAAGGGTCTCTGGAAACCAACCGAGTTCTTGACGGGACTCTTCCACCCCTTTAGCGATAAGCCATTTGTCGAATATCTCGGTGGAACTCTCCCGAAGAGAAGTGAACAGATCCTCGTACTCATCGTAGCCAGCTCGCCTCATGATGAATGAGTCCAGTTTCTTAATGTCATTGATGAATTTCTTGTCCTCTTGATCTGGGGGAATAGGTTTTTCCGAGAGATTTATTCTCTCAAGATCGAACGGGGCGATGAGGTGACTTATTTCCTTACGCATTACCATAAAGGAAACGCCTTTTTGTTGAAGCTCTTCAGGAAAAAGATACGACTTCCGCTCGATCATCTTTTTGAAGAATTCGGCTGCCCGTGTCCTGCTTGTTTTCAGGACCTTTCCGATGTCATGGATGATCTCTTTCTCTGACAGCCGAGGTGAGAGCGTTACCAGAAATCTCCACCTGGAGAAAACTGGTAAAAGGGATGGACACTCTCCGGGATACATAAACTATATGCAAATTTTGAACATAGTTTCCCGGCGGCTCGTTGGGCTGAACGTCTCGTGGAAGAGACAAGGACCGCTCTGGAATCGTTGTTCCTTTCCACAGCCTCAGAGAAAGAATTCCTTGACAGGCTCCTGGACTATGATGAAATAGTCCCATCCTTGCTTACTGAAGACGAAGAACTTGCAGCCCGGATCAGTCAGCATCCCGGTCCTGAGTGGAAAGCCCTCATTGTCCGTGAGTTCAAGCGTAGGTAATCACAAAGTAATATCCAGAAGGTTGAAATGAGCAGCACGAACCTTGTTCTACGTAGCCGCTGCCCCTTCATAGGCTGTGTGGGACTTGGTGCGACATGAGAGGATAGAGTCTGCGGAAGGACACTGAATCGGAAGACGAAGACAGCAAACGAGGAAAAGTCGGAGTCGTAGGGACGGGGTACGATATGGGTGGCGTGTCTCGGAAGTTTTTTTAACGATTTAACATTTTACCTCCCCCTCCCAGTTTCTTGTGATATATTGAGCTATTACGATGTCGCTCCTAGGTCTGAAATTCCCAGAGGTGGAGGCTCCGCAGGAGAGTCCACGAGCAGATCAAAGAGCAGTTCACAGAAGAGTTGGGCGGGCTTGGTCGAAACTCCAAGCAAAAGGCAAGGAACCCTATATCCTGGAGGGATTGTTCAGGGGGTTACATGAAATGGGGGGATCAATGGACGGGTATCCAGATCGGCACGAGGAAGTTGAAAAAGAGGTCAAGGATCGCACGGCACGATTGAATGAGAAAGCGAGTGGCAGAACGAAGCTATTCGTAGTCATCGTATGGTGCTGCGTCTTATTTCCAGGTCTCGCCGCTGCTGCCGATAGAGAGCGGAACAGGGTGTACAAAGTGGGCATTTCCTCGTGGACGAGCTATCCCACCAGTGTTCAGGGCTTCAAAGACGCAATGAGTGCAGGCGGGTTTGTCGAAGGGCAGAATGTGATTTACCTGTATGGAGAGAGCGGGTCAAATCCATCTCGGCACCGCGAGATTGCCCAATCTTTCCGGGATGCCGGAGTGGATCTGGTTTATTCGCTGACAACACCGGGCACGATAATCATGAAGGAAATTATGCCTGAAACCACGCCCATCGTGTTTTCCATCGTCACATATCCGGCTGATTCAGGGCTCATAGAATCCTTCGATTATTCAGGAAACAACTTGGTGGGAACGAGCAATTACGTGGAACTCACGAATTACATTAAATTGCTTAAGATTGTCCTTCCCCAGGCCCGAAATGTGGCGATCTTTCGACGGAAGAAAGAACCAAATTCCAAAATGCAGGCAGCCAATATTATTCGTTTGGCAAAAAAAGAAGATATTCACGTCATCGATCTGCCGCTCGAATCAATCGATGAGGTGCGTGAAACGGCTTCAAAACTCGTCGGACAGGTGGACGTGTTCATGACGACTACTGATACCTTGATGCAGGGCGGTGGGGAAGAAGCCCTCATAGCGATTTCTTTAGACAAGAGAATCCCCATCTTGAGTTCTAACAAAATAGGGATCGAGCAGGGATCGACCTTTGGGGTAGTGACTGATTTCTATGTACTGGGCAAAATGTCCGCCGAGATGGCGGCAAGGATACTGAAAGAAAATATTAAGCCCGCGCGACTTCAATCCAAAATTCAGGAACCACCGTTAACCGTGATAAATCGGAAGAGCTTAAAACTTCTGGGGATTTCCGTTCCAGAAGACAAGATTCAAAATGTTGAATATGTGGAATAGGACAGGGAGAAGCGGTTGCGGAGATTACCATGAGACTCGTATCAAAAATTGTCCTCCTCGTGAGCCTTTCACTCGTAGTAGTGATGGGAGTCGTGAGCTGGCTGAGCCTCCAACGAACCGAACAGGTGCTACACCGGGAAATTGACAATCAGTTGAATTCCAATCTGGACTTCGCAGCAAAAACCATTTCGCAAACTTCAGCGGAAATCACAAGAGCTGCTGAAATTATTGCGGATAACCCTGCCATTTCCAAATCACTGTTTCTTGAGATAAGCACAGGAATCAACCAGATTCTGAATAAAATGGTCGCACTCTACCCCTTCTACAACTACATCCTGATCGTCACACCTGACGGCGATATTTTTGCAGTCAACACCGACAACAAGGACGGGCACAAGATCGCTGGCGAGGAGTTGTTGGGGCTAAATGTTATGCAAACTCCCCTGTTTTTGTCGCCCCCTACCACTGGGACCGTCATTGGCGACCCCGGACCTGATCCCTTTCTGCCATTGCTCGGCATTGAGAGAGGGATGAGTCAATGGTTTGCCACGCCTGTTTTGAAAGGAAGGACGCTCATTGGTTGGGTCGTGGTTTCCTACGATTGGCAAGAGGAGATATCGGGTCTGCTAAGACAGATAAGCGGAGACCTCGCTTCTCTTGGAAATCCGATCATTGGAGCTGCTCTCATTGACGAAAAAGGCAAGGTAGTTGTTGGCCCGCATCAGTTCCAAAAAGAAGTCGTCCCGTCTTCTGATAGGATCTGGAAGGAGAGGCAACTGTCGTTTGGGAAAACTCCTCTGAGGCTGCTCATTGTCAATGACAAGACAAAGACCAATGAACCGATCAGAACGATGAGGAACTTTTTTCTGAGTTTATGTGGTGTGTCCGCATTATTCTTGACAGGCGCTCTTTACTTCATCCTCCATAGAACCTTTCTCGCAAGGCTAGGAAGAATAGACGACGGGACAAAGGCTTTTCGCGAAGGCAACTTAGCTTACAGATTGCCCTCGTTGGGTCACGATGAATTGGGAAAACTTGCCGCAACCTTTAATGAAATGGGTCAGTCCCTTCAAAAGGTGGTACAGGATCTTGACCGAGAGAGAGAACGTCTTGCGCACATCCTCTCCTCAAATCCGGCGGTGATCTATACGGCAAATCCTTATGGCGATTATGGAGCCACATTCATCAGCGTTAACATCACTGGTCTACTCGGCTACGAGCCGAAGGAGTTCTTGGAAGATTCATCGTTTTGGGTAAGTCATCTCCACCCTGAAGACGTGCAAAGAGTTTTAGACGGACTGTCACTGTTATTTGAACAAGGTCACCACGTCGACGAGTATCGTCTTCGCAACAAGGGCGGGATCTACCGTTGGATGCGGGACGAGTTAAAACTGATCCGGGATGAAGACGGAACCCCAGTCGAGATCATGGGGTACTGGATTGACGTCACCGATCGCAAACAAGCCGAAGAGTCCGCGAGGAAAGCCAAAGATGAACTTGAAGTTAGGGTCCAGGAGCGCACGGCTGAACTGAAGGCGGTGAACGAAGAACTCCTTGGGGAGATTGCTGACCGCAAGCGGGCGGAGGAAAAGAATCTGTGGCTGGCAGCGATTGTTGAATCTTCCGATGACAGCATCATAGGGAAAAGTTTGGATGGAATAATCACTAGCTGGAACAAAGGAGCGGCAAACATATATGGTTACCAAGAAACCGAAGTCGTGGGCAAGCCAATATCCCTATTGGTTCCGACAGAGAGAGAGGATGAGGTTCCGCAGCTCCTTGAAAAAATAGCAAGCGGAGGAGATGTCAAACGCTATGAAACTGTACGAAGGAAAAAGGACGGGCGTGACATCGATGTATCACTCACGATTTCACCGATCAGAAACACTGATGGAACAATTATCGGTGCTTCAACAATAGCCCGCGACATCACCGAGCTTAAGCGTGCGGAACAGGCTCTGAAGGAAAGTGAGCAACAATACCGCACCCTCTTTGAAGATTCAATAGATGGGGTGTACTCTGTTCTAAGAGATGGAACCATAACGGATGCTAACGCAGCTTTTTGCGAACTCTTTGGCTATACGACAGAGGAGATGATCGGCAAGGACATTCGCGAATTGTACCTTGATCCGGCTGATCGCCCAAGGTTCCAGAAGGAGATAGAGAAACAGGGGTTCGTGAAAGACTATGAAGTCAAGTGGCGGAAGAGAGACGGAACAGATGTTGACTGCCTGCTCACCACATCTGCGTATTTTGGGGAAGACGGAAGCATTGCCGGATACAGGGGCATCGCACGAGACCTGACTGTACAGAAGGGGCTTGAAAGGCAACTCCTCCAGGCACAGAAGATGGAAGCAGTCGGCACTCTTGCCGGTGGAGTAGCCCATGACTTCAACAACCTGTTGACTGTAGTCATGGGTTTTTCGGAGTTGCTGCTCGCCGAAAAAGATCAAAAGCACCCGGAGTATGCCGACCTCCAAAAGATATTCCATGCGGCAAGGAGCGGAGCCGACCTGGTGAAGCGGCTGCTTATGTTCAGCAGAAAATCGGAGCCAAAACCTGTCCCCATGAATCTCAACCAGCAGATAGTTCAGGTCGAGAAGATGCTGCGGCGTACCATTTCCAAGATGATCGATATCCATCTTGATTTGTCGCCCGATCTTCCGCGGATCAATGCAGACCCTTCCCAAGTGGAACAGGTACTGATGAATCTCTCTATCAATGCCCGCGATGCCATGACGGACAGTGGCAAACTCACCGTGAAGACAGAAGCCGTAATGTTGGACGAAGCCTATTGCAGGCTTCACGTTGAGGCTAATCCCGGCGAATACGTTCTGCTGGAAGTCTCCGACACTGGCCATGGGATGGACAAGGAAACCGCCGAACACATATTTGAGCCATTTTTCACTACCAAGGAGATGGGACGGGGCACAGGGCTTGGCCTCGCGACGGTGTACGGGATCGTAAAACAGCACAACGGTCACATTACTGTGGACAGTGAGGTGGGCAAAGGAACCACCTTCAGAGTGTATCTTCCGGCAATAGAGGGCGAAGTGGAAATGGATGTGGAGACCACCGAGATAATGCCTGCCGTCGGGACGGAGACCGTTTTGTTGGTGGAGGATGAAGATTTGCTGAGTGACTTAGGCTCTCGAATTCTCACCAAGCACGGATACACGGTACTCAAAGCAACCAATGGCAGAGAAGCGTTGGATGTGTTTGAGAAAGAACGTTCACAGATATCACTGGTCATTCTCGACTTGATCATGCCTGAGATGGGCGGCACGGAATGTCTCAAGGAGATTCTCAAGATTGATCCGCAGGTGAACGTCCTTGTAGCCAGTGGATATTCGGGAGATGCGTCAGTGAAAGAGACGCTTCAAATTGGCGCAAAGGGCTTTGTCAGTAAGCCGTTTCGGGTCAAAGAGCTTCTGAGAGATGTTCGTCGGGTCTTGGACGAGAAGTGACAACCAAGACTCTCTCGCCCGATTTGTACCGAGTCAGAGGGCAATTATCCACGGAAAGAGGTTTGAGAGGCTCCGGTCAGATAGTCTAATCCTAGTTCCTTCAGAGAATCCTACTCGTACCACTCTGGCACAGGTAGGATTCATGACCCCTACCCTCCGGTATTTTTCTCTGAGATAATCTGAAGTATCAATTTACTTCCCCCACAAGGATAAAGGAAGCCCGGTAGAACGGGTGTTTGTACCCGTCCTTCCGAACAGGTGGAGATGGACGAATAGCAGGAGATATTCGCAAGGCTCATGATTTCTGGGTCAAATTACTCACTTCTAAATTAGTTTGAATCCGTCGCGAATACTTAAAGTAATACTTTATCGGATTGTACCCCTTTTGTACCCCCACGATAAAAAACCAAAAGAAACGAAAGATAACCAAACATAACGAAAGGAATTAAAAATACTGGAGTTTCTCGATTTTAGTTAATGATAAAGAACCCTTGGAAATGCCCTATTCCGCCCTCTCACGGCGGCTTCACGGATCCACTAACTGAGTTTCTGCCATAACATTGAACTTGTTTCTTCAAAATTGAGACTGCTTCCTTTGCTTCCTTACGCCTGTTCCCGAATCGCAAGATGCGGCGCATCCATTTCCTCAGGCGCCGATGTTTTTCTTTTAAGACAGGACAGTTGTGTAATTGTCGAGGATGTAGATGGTTGGGCGCAGAAGAAATCGAGCTGCGAGTTTTCTGGATCTCATTTGTGAGGCTGGTTCCAATTCCGGTAAGTTAGATATTGATGAACTCAGGACACGGTCTAAGAAATTATTAAACAAGAATAAGAACGCCCCAGTGGACGTAGGGTACATTACCGTTGTATCCCAAGAAATAATTGATCAACTAACGGAAATCATGCGTAAACTCGAAACCAACCTGAAGTATAATCGTTCCTGGGACAAATTTTGACATTCCTGTTTATGAAATCCTAGGCAACAGACGCGACAGTTGTCTGGGAAAATTCTTAAAATTATGAAATCTGAGTCTGAGTTTAGAATAAAAGGGACGGTCGGCCCGTCCCTTTTATTCTATTGAGCTGATGGCGTTTTAGAAATCCGCCTCGTATCCTCGACAAGCTTGCACAAAGAAGTCTGCTCTTGCGATGCCTGGACCTCCCAAAAAGAGTCGCGAGAGATTATTGTCTCTGACGAACGTCGGCGGGGTTTTCGGGGAATGTCAATTCAGGTTTCCTCCTTCTTTTGTCTTGTCCGAGAGGACCATTTTCACAACGAGGATCAGTAGTTACCTTCGGTGGTTCTTGCTTCCTTTCGGCGTTCGATTATTCGCTTCAAGTTCTCAATTTCTTCTCGGAGACCTTCCTTACGCGCTTCTTGGAACCACTTCGCCTTTGGCTCATAGGCACTCGGATTCTCCTTTATAGCAGTCAGCCGTGCCTCAGTATGGGCAAGCTCAATTCGCTTAAGGTCTAAGGAGTATTCCAGCATTCTGTCAATGCTGTAACCATATTTCATGTGAGATATCGTAACGACGACGCCCAGAAAGATAATAACTAAACCGACGCTGGCTGTTTTAATCTTCCAGCCGAAAATGCTCAACGTTGTCGGACTTTTGGTCCCGCGATAGCAGACTAGCCCCCCAATTACCGCAAGTATAAAAGCCAGAACCATAGGCAAACTGGCGAGAATAAAGATGTGCGTATCCATGAGGCCTGACACCGGGATCCAGAATTATGCGACGCTCCTGCCTTCTTCGAGGTTTGTCGGGTTTTGATCGGTCACCGGGCAGCTTTTCGCACGTGCAATGCTCACCCTTCAGAAGCGAAGAAACTCGTGCGTTTAAAGAGCAAAGGCAGGTAATATTATATCATGCTATCACATTTGCACTAATCGAGAAAAGCTATATATTGCTTAAGTCTTATCAATTTCTTCCCGCTGCTCAACACCGAACGTAAGGAAATGATAAGCTCTAACACCTTCCTCATTTCCAAAAGCCCACCAGAATCGATTATACGAAGCTGAATGTGACATTGCAGTTTATCTGTCGTCGATCCAAGATTTGGGGTACCTCAGATACGGAACTGGATTACCTGCGGAAAAAAGAAGCTGAAAGGAAACGGGTAACCTTTAGCCGAATGCTCGATTGCGCCATTTGGCATTTTCTAAAGAAGCCTCCATTGTCTTTTCAAAAAATTAAACAGGATGAGCTGAATCAATGAACCTGACTAATATGTCTTTTCGGAAGTTTTTCGTATTGAAACAGGTCCCCTTGTCAAAAAATCTTTTCGGCTTCAAATGCTGATTCACTTACATTTCGAAAGATGCATCAAAGAACTCAGGAGTCTCATGCTGCTGAACACCCATTGGTTACCCACTCCCAAGAATCCGGGACGGGTATCCTTTTAAGCGGCGGTGATTCGTTAGAGATTTAAGGAGCAATTCAGAAATGATTTTTTGAAGAGTATTAAAAAAATCTGGTATTATGGAACCAAATCTTGCCTCAACTGAATGAATCAGGTAACAGACCGGGTGCATTTCTAGAAACGGCAAACGTTTCAGAATCAAGCCCATGAGGAATAATGCCGTGCATGTAGAATTGGAACAATGGAATATCGTGATCGCAGGAGTGTGGAACGTAGCTATTTTTGATCCTCCATGGATCGGACAATATGTGTTGAAAGGCACTTCTCTTGAAGGTCAGCAAGGTGTACAAGAGGTTTTCCTTGATGCCAGAGGTCCAGAGATACGTCATACAATCGGAACATTGCGTTTGAAGCCATTTCCTGATCGTTTTACTGTCGGAACGACCTCAATTGAGGATCTTCCGCTTACATTAATGGAAAGTGCTGCCGCTTCCATTTTGAAAACATTGAGGCACACACCAGTAATAGGATTGGGCATAAACTTCGGTTTTAGTAGTTCATCACCACCACCAGAAAGGTTTTTGCAAAAATTTCAAATCAACGATGATGAGGCTTTGGAATTGATCTGTAAACGGTCCAAAATTTCATCTGAAATTAAAAGGTCCTTTCCGGTTGAAAACATGATGTGCATACTTAACCACATGATTGGACTAAATGACAATCGTGTTAAATTACAGTTAAATTTTCATCATGACATCTCGAATGCGGATCAAGCTGTTAAAGAATTAGAGAAAAAGCCTGTCATTCCTTTAAGAGAGATTGCCATGAAGATAGTTACAGAAATGTACGGCGGATTAACGGCAGAAGAACATTGAAAGGAAAACGTATATGACTGAGTCGAAGAAAAGAATTAGAAACGAAACAGCCAATGAAGAATCCCAAAGCGTCTTGGTTTCATCTAATCCAAGCACCGTAAAGAGAAAGGCACAGACCACCGGAACATTAAGGATAAGATCGGTCGCCGAACCATTGTTGATATATGGCGAAGGAGTTCAGTACGTTAAAGTACCGATAAATTTCAGCCGAGAGGCAAGACGCAAAGAGAATCTAATATCAAATAACTGGCTGGATCGTTTTGACACGTCAAAATAAAAATGTTGAGCAAGTCAGCTAGTGATCTTATCTATCGTGTACCGGAAGGTGACCTCCAGCAGGGCGACGTAATCTTAAACGAAGGAGAACCTTCTCGATGTGTGCAAACATGTTATCCCCAATTAATTGGTTCCGAATGTTCTTATTTCATGATTTTAACAAGCTCATGCGATTTGGTGCTTCGTCCACAAGAAAACGATTTGTACGAGGCTCGTTTTTTGACTTTGGTTCCTGTGTACCCTTTGGATTTAGTTTTGGAGCAGCACTTGGATATGGAGCAGTCTTCTATTGAAAAAAAAGCAAAACAGAGCAGTAAGAAATTAAAGGGTGATCTAATCACATTTCTCAGAAAATTGATTAATAACAATCTTCCAGAATATTTCTTTCTTCCACAATCAACAACTAAGGACATCAATTTTCCGGTTAATTCTTGTGCCGTTCTTAGGCAAGCCTTTTCAATCAGACTTGATTACAAATACTTTGAATTTCAGAGCGCGAGAGTAGCCTCCCTTACGGATGTATTTGTCGCAAAACTTGGTTTTTTGATAGGTGAACTTTATTCGAGAGTAGCTACTGAAGACGTTATACCGGTGTATATGCCCGATTTTAAAAATAAATTAAATGCGTGGGTGAATGGTCTTTCCAACTGGGAAGATTCGGACATGGTCAGCCGTGCCATAACTGCTGCACGTGATCAAAACGTTCTTAATGGTTTACTTAAAGCTACACGTGAAGAGGTAAGATCTTTTATTCAACAGTACTCAAAAGAACAGATGTTTGATAGAGCAGTAAAGGAAATAATTAAAATTTTGGAGAAACAAAATTTACCAATTTGTGATGAACAGAAACAAAAGTTTCGGGGTGATCTTCTAAAAGACAACAAATTAAAGGAATTTATAAAATAAAAGAGAATCCTATCCCGACATGACAGGCGGAAATTTGTCACAAAATTGTCACACCAGATTCCTCGAAATGGATCGATATGGAACGAAAGGAGGAGATATTCTCAAGGCTCAGAGCCAATCGGCTGATTTTGTTATGGTTGTCAGTACTTTCGGGATGCAGGGGTCGCTGGTTCAAATCCAGTCGTCCCGACCATTCATTTCAATTGGTTAGGGTCGTGCAACTACCACGACCTTTCTTTTTTCCGGACATTTTCCATACTCCTTCCATACCTTTTTCTGGGGGTGATTCCATTGGAGCCTCCTCAAAGAAATCCAACACCGTGCAACCGTGATCAAAGGTCATTGAATCCGCAGCCCGCAAAAGTTCTTCATCGGACAGGTGGATATACCTATCCTCCACTGGACGTACTGAGGCGTGCCCGACTATGGCATTCCTAACCGCAGGATCAATACCAGACCTTTGGGCATTGGTCTTCCAGGTGTGCCGAAAGTCTCTTATTTGGAGTCGCTCAAGACCAGCACGCTTTATCGCCCTCGCCCAGCACTTCCGAACCATAGACCTATCAATCGGCTTGCCCTGATAAGTATCGGAACGGTTGTTGAAATTTCCGCAGTAGCCAAAAATGAACCCAATGGCTTGAACCACGTTATTTCCTTGTCTGGTGCGAAGTGACTCAAGCAGTTCCACGACCTCGTTCCGAAGCGGCACACGTTTGGGTTTGACCTTGGCTTTTCTCTCATTCTTTCCCTCTTTGGTAGCCGAGGGTGGAAGAATGAGCATCCTGCGGTCGGGCTTGTACATTTCCCATCTCAAGTTGACGACTTCTCCGAACCTCATACCCGTGTAATACAAAAGCACGAGAAGGTCTCGCAGCCAAGCCGAGTTTTTTAGCAACAGGTTGAAGTCGCCCCACGAAAGGTACGTGTCCCGCTGCTCCTCTGGGAGGATTTTCACCATCCTGCAGGGGTTGTAATCAACTGCCTCCAACTCAAGTTGCACTCTGAAAATACCGGATAGCACGGCAACTTCTCGGTTAACAGTGGCATTCTTGACCTTTCCCAATCGTGCTTGGCGGTATCTTTTTATCTGTGAGACTTTGATGTCCGCCAGGGGGCAGTCCTTACCGAAGTGCTCAAGCAATCTAACAATCGCATAGATGTTCCGCTCTCTCCTGTGCTTCTCATCTGCCTGGAGATAATCCTTGGTCGCTTTTTCCAAGGTCAACTCTTCCATAGGTTCAGAGACGGCGAGGTCAGGAGGGAGTTTCCATCCCTTGTTCTGGAAAGTCCTCACGACGAACTCCTTCTCGTCGGGTCTGAGGTGGTCAAATCTGTTAATCCTGAAGGCGGTTTGCACTGCTTTGTCTATTCTCCGTGCCTCGGATTCCCTCTCGGCAGATGTTGCAGTTTCCAAAAGGTTCCCGTTCCATTTGAAGTAAACGTAGAACCGCTTTCCTTTCTGTCTTATAGCCACGACATAACCTCCTTTCGGAGGTCGCTCACCAATTCCCCTGAAGACCTCTTATTGCCTCCTTTCCTTTTTGCTGGGCTGGGCATCGTTCGTCCAGCCTCCTGATGGTTCGTTCTCTCTGATTGTATCCTAGTCGGTGTGCTTTTCAAAAATCTATCAATTGCTTCTTCCGCAAAAAGAACCACTTTTCGGGAAATCTTCTCGCTCTCAATTTTACCGTCCCGAGCCCATTTCAATATCGTTCGTTTATTAATACGCAATTTGGTTGCCGCTTCTGCGGCGGTTAGTAATTTTGTTTCCATACCTGCCACACTTAATAATTCTCCGTATTTATTGATTTTCTCCTTTCTTAAAAGGTTGCGGAATACACCGCCTTCTCCATTATTCCCAGTGGGTAAATCCCAAGGGAAGGGGGCAAATGCCTTTGATTATCCCAAAAGCGTTTCCAATATTCCTTGGATAATCACACATCTGAAATCATATATCTCACTTTGATTTTCACACATCTCATATATGTACCATTTATCCTGTAGAATCTTATTGCCATCATAGCCCCTCCGCATTGTCCCCAGATAAGTTCAACTGGGGATCGGGGTCGTTCATCTCAGGATTCTTAGGCTCATCTGAACAAATGGTTCGCTCAGCAGTCCTTTCTTCATTAAATTGAATGATGTTCGGGTAATGGCAGTACCCAGGCAGAATCCCATCATATACAATGGCATCTTTTTCCCTAAAAAGGTTGCCGGAGTTGTACGAGCGCCACCTATCGGAGTACCGAAATCGCCCTGCTTTAGTAAAACTGCCCTGAACCACTACGTCAAAGAAGCCAATCTGTACAAGCCTTTTTTTGGCGTTAGATATCGTATCCTCTCCCTTGATTCCTCGTTCCTGCAGGTACTTCGTTGGCAATCCGAACTCGCCGCCGTTCAGCAAGTGTCCAAGACCGCACTTGAAAAGCCTCTGGTCGGTCAATGCCTTTCTCTTTTTCAGGTTCTTCGGTGCATACCGGAGTTGGGCAAGGCACTCGATCAATATCAACTTTTCTGACTTTGAAAGCGCATGAAACGCTTCTCCGTTAAATAATTCCATAGGAATTAGGATATAACCGCCTTCTCTCTTGGCTTTCTTGATGCGCTCCTTTCTCCAGTCATCAATGGTTTTGGGTTTTGGTTTGGTTGTCATTGTTCTCTCCTTGGGAGACTTGAACGCCAGATGCCCAAATCTCCCGCTATTATTCTTTAATTTCTTGTTCAGATTTCCCGAACGCTACTGTCGATCCGGGCGAACGCATCCTGAACAGAAACGCCCGAATCAATAAGATCCACCACAGCCTTCAAGTGCTGAACTTCTTTCTCGGTGAAAAGCCGAGCCATTGTGTCTCCTAGCATCGCCCTGTACTCGGGCTTGAAATGTCCAAAGTTGAGCCATCGTTGCAACCTTGCTGGATTAAGGCTCAATTTCTTGGCAACGGCTGTTGCGCTGTATAGAGTCTTCATAATGACCTCCGGGGGTTAGAATTTAATCCAGTGTCCCTGAATTATGTCCCCCTGCCGTATGACTAAGGTTAGTTAAATGTGGTACTTTAAAGAAGTTGATTATGTAGACTCACATGATTTAGCCGAATACTACTTGGATTTTAGAAATTATACGATTCACAAAAATAAAAACATTCACAGAATCAAAGCACGCCCGGGTTGACCTGAGACCGAACATAAAAGTTTTTTCAAAAGTAGTTATCAAAATAAGAAACGTGATGATTTCCAGAAGGTGTCTAAGGTCAAGGACTGGAGATCGTCTAAGGCGAGCAGGTCAACCGTGACGAAAAAGTTTACTTTACAGATGGTAATAAGGAGAAACTTTGTCCTTATTTATATACAATATCTTATCCTTATGGCTTTACGTCCAAATAAGAAACTAGGTGCAAGGTAGCGTCCATGATGAGATTCGCCTAGATCTATCCGAATTGGAGGTAGGAAACGATGACTTGCATACAGGCAGTTAATCTTGGGAAAAATGGTGAGAGACAAAAGACAGAAACAATGACACACAAGAAAGTTTACATACATGTCTATGTAATTATTATATAAAGATGGAGAGGTCAGTATCCGATCAAGTGTTTGTTAGAGATGTATGGCTATGTTCCTGTCCGCTTAGGTATCCTCCGGCTTTCTCAAGAGCAATTCGCAAGACTCACAAATTCTCAGGTATTAACTGCAAGAAATTTCAGCACTGACCATCGTTTTCTATCAAAATGCTTTTCAATAAGGCATCCTTGGGGTGAAGAATTTAGTGAATGCACCTGGCAAAACCGCCAGTTGGATCGAAATGTGGGAATCCGATGCTCCTATGAGGGTTTTCCTTTGCTTTACCGAAAGGGAATCCGATTGTCATTGGCGTTTAGACCGAGTGGAAGAGCCATAGGCAAAGGAAGACTTTCATATAAGACCGAACTTGTGCCTTCGCCATTGAAACAACTTCCACGCCTTTACTGCTGGGTAATGCCTCAGAAGATCCACGGCAGGTCTTGAGATGCAAGGATAGGATGGTAGAAACCGCATTGTGCCTTGCGTTCGGTTTGAAGACGGCATTGGCGGAACGATTGATTGTTAAAGCAAGCCCGAAAGAAAACTGAAAGCGTGATGGTGCCGATACTGCAAGTTCCACCGAATAAGGGTATCCGATGCTCCCATCATGGTTTTCTGTTTGTTTTGCCGAAAGGGAATCCGATTGCCCAAGCATCTAGACCGCAAATTACATGCACTTTCCGTAAAATTGTGATACAGCATATTATCAGTACTTCTGTTGTTCCCTCCGTCATCAATTAAACGATTAATCTCCACCTTTGCCTGGAGTTAAAAATGAATCAACAGGGAACCAAACCGCAAAATCCCAATGCTATCCCGTGGTGGGTAAAATCCTTGGTCATTTTGTCTTTTAGTGGGGTACTTTGTTATAAGATCGCTGTGTCCTCTTGGAATGCCCAAATAGATTTTCCAACCCTTCTTTCACTGCTTCTTGCTTTCTTCTCGGTCGCTTTGGCTGCCCAATTCTACTTCAAGGCAACGGATACGAGTAATGCCTTCTACGACAATACTTACAAGTTTTCTCAGGGAATCGGCGAGCTTTTAGCCAGGATAGAAAGTGGATTTGGAGAGAGACTGAGACACCTAGATGAAGCATATAAAGGCATGCGGGACACCTTTGATAGATTGCCCGCAAAGATGCAAATTAAGTCGGAAGAAACCAAGCTTGAATTGAAGGAAGAAGAAGAAGGACGTCAAAAGATTCTCAAACAAAAAGACCAAATAATAGAAGATCTTATGGCGAAAGCGCAATTGAAGGAGGAAGAAAAAACACAAGTCCTACAAGAACTTTCCGCTAAGGAAACAGCCTTTGAGGCTGCTAGTAAAGAGATATATCGGCTTCAGCACCGGCTTCGGGAGATTGAGGGTAGGATTTCCTCCTCTCGCCGAGATGTATCTGGAGATTACATTCCATCACTGTTTCTCCATCACGTTGACAGGTTTGTTCCAGAATTTTGGCTAGAAAAAGGTCCCGATGAAATTAGAGAACATTTTCGTGGCATGATGAGTAACTTCCCTCGCTCCTTTCTCAGAGATCTGGAGTACCAAGGTCTTGCAGACCAGGACGGTGATCTCACTGCTAAGGGAATCCAATTAGTTCGTGTCATAGCCCAAGATGGGCAGCGGAGAAGGGCTTCTCTGCGAACGAGCGAGGACTGATTGCGCTTTAGCTGCGAGAGTCACATTTATTCGTATTTCATCCAGTCGTCCGCGCATTCCTCTGTCTGAGCATTCCATCCCTTCTTCAAAAATATCTGTGGGTTAGTGGGTAAAACCAGAGGGATTGACCTAATCGGAAGCATTGGTAGGCGCGCGCCGCTGGAAAGTTGACCTTCTCAGCGTTAGTGCAGGTCTAACAGCATCTTCCCCTCTTTCTATATTTAAGGGTTAGTGGGTTTTCATTGAGGGATAGAGATCAAAAGAAAGGGGGTACGCCCATGAACCCGCACATTTGGCGAGTCATCGCACAGGCAGCCATTAGCGTGGCTCAGATACTTATAGAGCAATGGCTTAGTACCAAAGAAAGGAGCAAAGGCAAATGAATGCAAACTGTTTTCGAGAAGACGAACTTATCACTAAGCAAGTAAATGGTCAGGTCAGGGTCTTCCCAATTTTTGGAGCAAGGCTTCGCTTGGCGCACGAGCAAAACGACACCCTCAGCCTTCAAACTGAGATGCTGAACTGGGATGGTCAATATGCGATCTTCAAATGCTGTGCCATTACTGGTAAGGGTCAGTTCATCGGCTACGGAACTGCCAATAGCCAGAGAGATTCCCGACTTTCTGATAGCCTCGTTGAACTCGCCGAGACTCGTAGCATCGCAAGGGCACTTCGGTTCGCTGGATACGGAGTAGAATACACTTCTGCAGAGGAGGTCAGCGCCGTTGGAGAAACAGAAAGAGAACACGAAAGGTCTGATGGCGCCCCCCATGGAAACAACGGGAACGGCAAACCGGCTACAGCCGCCCAGGTGCGCCTCCTATATATGCTCGCCAAAAGAGCCAACCTAGGAGACGAGGACAAACAGACACTGCTTTCGCCGCTCGGAGCAACGACTTTCAATGAACTCTCCTGCAAAGATGCCTCCAGCCTAATCACCCAGTTGAAAACTCAGGTCGCTTCCTAAACCAAAAACCACAAGAGCGCACAAACGAATGATGACAGCGGGACATCTGCGCCCAGCATAGGAGGAGTCTGTCATGGACAAGGAGATTGAAAAGCAAGAGCCCAAGCGTCAACCTCGTTTGCTGTTCTGTGTCTCCTGCGGCACAGAGTACTTCAGCGATTTGGGGCGTTGCCCCTTCTGCGATTCTCACCGAGGGATTACGGGATGGTTGGCGGAAGTACTACGTGAGGAAGAATATGGACGCCATTGGTAGTTGGTCGAACTGAAATGCAATGAGACCGTGCCTAGCGGTCTCTTTTTCAGGATCTTTACTGGCTTTGGAATGACTGACGATAGGAAAGCCGCACCAGCAGCGGATGAAAGGGGGTGCGCCTATACTCATTAAGAAAGACGAATTTGTTCAAAAAGTAGAGTCCTCCCTGGCACGAAATCCTCACCGATAAATGACTCTTGGCTTACGATGCCCTGTGTCAACCTTCTCATAGAGGGACAACGACAAATCCACCCAGGCTTAGCCTAATCAATTCTGAGCCATTTTCTCAGGTCGGGAAGGCTCAAGTATGGTTATTTTGCAAAAAATAAATTGCAATCATCTATTAGAAAGGACAAGAGTTTAAGTACAGGGAAAGTTGAGCCCTTGGAGCAAGTAAAAGATATACAAAGATAATCTCCGGAGTAAAAATGCGGTTCTCTCAGCGAATAGGTAAGACACCGATCAAAACGGCAATCCAGATGGAAGAAATGGATAAAGACCTAAGGACTTCCCTCTGGAATGTGTTTAGCGAATTTTTCCTAAACAGAATGGGGGCACTATATATCAGCCGCACATCATTCCAGCCCTTTTTCAGAAGATTATGGTGTGATTTCTTTAAAGCGTCTGTGGATACTCTGGACGATTACGTCACCACAACTGCCGACAAGTTTAAAAAGTGGTTCTTCCTGACAGCAGAATGGTACGATGTTTATGATTTCATTGAATTTGTCTCTATGGATACCAGCGGGGTATTAGATCCATACGAATTCAGAAAACGCTGTAATGAAATTCTAGAACGTGAATTGTCCGGTTATCGTTTTGTTGGCAATTATATATGTCCTATCACCAACGAAACTGAACTCAACGAGATCGAAGAAGCTCTTGAAGCCGCCGATGAAAATCGGTTCGCCGGAGTGAAGGAGCATATCAGCGCCGCTGTGTCCAAACTGTCAAACAGGAAACAGCCTGATTATCGTAATTCTATCAAGGAATCTATATCAGCGGTGGAATCAATCTCAAAAGTGATTTCAGGAGACCCCAAGGCGGAACTTGGGAAGGCGTTAAAAATAATCAAGACCAAGATCAGCTTACATGCCGCCTTGGAACAGGGCTTCTTGAAAATTTACGGATATACGAGCGATGCGGACGGTATCAGACACGCACTGATGGAACAATCAAGTTGTGATTTTGAAGATGCCAAATACATGCTTGTGTCCTGCTCCGCTTTCATTAATTATCTCATTGCGAAGAGCCAGAAAGCCGGAATATTTTAATATACCCGCCTCGAACATTAAGATGCCTAAAGAAGTAGGGAATCACCCATTAACTAAGGACGTAAGGGGAAAATGTTGTGTCCTCTTTGCCAGCAGTTGATTCTGGTACATTTATGCCAAGTCGCTGGTCTCAAAAGAGCCTGCTATTGTTTGTTGAGAGGTTGCTCTAATACTTGCTCATCAAATCTTGTTAATATGGACTTGACACCGAGGGCGCATTTCATTTGGTGCAAGGAAATCGTAAAATGCCTAATCACGGAAATCTTTCCATACTCCTTCCATACCATTTGGAGTCCCGATAAGAACTCATAGCGCTTGATGGTGTTTAATGATGCTTGATTTTTCAGGGGAATTGATTTGCGACCGCTTAAATACTAGGGTTCACACTGGATTCGGGATGCAGGGGTCGCTGGTTCAAATCCAGTCGTCCCGACCACGTACAAGAACCACATAAGCGGGATGTGCGGCCTTCAGCCTCATATCCCGCTTTTTTGTTTGGAAGCCTCACAGGCGCCCCCTTTCTTGAAACAGACGCCCACATCAGCTATAGAGATTCCACTCAAACTGAAAGGGATACCGCGGAAACGCAGGAAGATAAACGACACTCGCGAGAATGAGCCAAAACGAGACTTGACCCCTTTGAATGATGGTGAAAAGGGGCATTGTCATTCCTGCACGTGGATTATCAAGTTGAGGAAGTAAATTGCAAATGAGCGGCTGGCAGCTCCCGCCGAAAGCAAAGATTTATGAAGCGCTGACTGCGGTTGCAGACGGCAGGGTAAAGCTCAAGGACGGTCAAACCGCAGAAGTGCTGTCGTCCGATGGTACAAAAACATACATTGTGGAATGGTCGGCTGATTTAGCGCAGATAAAGTCTAATGACAATGCGTCCTATTGGCGGGGCTACATCGGATATCCGATCATCGCTGTGTTGATGGTGCTCGGAAGACTGGATTATGACGAAACAGTGGCGCAGGCATTATCGGGGATAGCTTGGAAACAGACGAATCGCAAGCTTCGGAATGACTATGACAAAGCTATCGAGAGTGTCCTGCTGAACTTGGACGGTGAACCAGGACTTCGCCAAAGTGTTATTTCTGAAGTAGACAAGATATATAGCCAGCTTCAGACGCTTGACTTGGAGGCGTTGCCGCGCCGTAAACGACCACCGAAGGGTTCATAAGTATAAGGCTGGATCCTAACAATCCCACTAACTCTCACAATATGAGAACCTCCCGCTTACCAGCCCCTGATTCTATAGATCGTCTTCATATCTGGCGTGAAAGGATTCAGAGGGCGCTCAGGTACTGTTAATTGATGGGTCGGAAGGAACGGCGTTTCCTTGAGCTTCATGTTATAGGCTGTGAACATTAGTGTTTCTAGGTTTACCGTATCAGTGACGTTGTAAGCCAGCAGGGTTTCCAGCGCCTTTTCATTGTTATTAGCTTTGAAATCTTTCCATAATAAGACAGCGAAAAAACCGTCGATGCCCTCTAATTCCTCCCTGGAAAGCCCCAGTTTCTTTTCGCAGCCTTTCAAACCGCCTGAGTATCCCAAACTCTTGAGCACGTACCTCAGATCAATGTGGGCGTGATTCATCTTGATCCCAAGATCATTCTCAATGAACGGGATGTCAAAGCACTTCCCGTTATAAGTAACCATGACCTTATACTTTGCTATATCCGCCCGGAAGTCATCCAGGTTCCGTCCTCTCACGTACGTGTATATGCGCTTGCCGTCGTAAAGTGCAATGGTGGTTATGTAGTCTCGCGGACCGCCCAAGCCCGTGGTTTCAATGTCAAGATAGGCGGTCGAGTGAAGAAAATCGGGCAGCAGCCGCCAGCAGCCATTGGAAGGCAACGAATTGACAAAGTACCTCGGATTGTTGTCTTTAAGTCGTGCGAAGGATTCTGCTATCTGTCTTTTGAGTAATGCATGCCCTTTCCTGGACAGTCCTGTTGAAGCCGCTCGTAAAACATCGTCCCAGCATAGAACGCCACTAGACCAGAGATTACGCTCGGATGTCTCCCCTATACCCGGTATGTGGCAGAAAGTATTTTTTAACAAGTCGGTCCTCTTCGCCAGCAGATTCGAGGTTTGCTTTGGTGAGGACCTATCACAATTGCTGGGATGAGTGCAAAAACTTTATCAGCCGCCGGAAACTCCCATGTTAGATTTACGCGTCTTTTGCTTGCCCACACTCAATTTGGAATGTCATATCTTGTGGCATGCTTTAGGTCTGAAGTTAGCTCAACCGACCAAGATTACATGGCAATGTAAAGAGATGTGTTTATGATATAACTTAGATCAGGTATGTCTCCGTTCCGATTTGGATCTCTTTCGCTAAGACGACGGGCTGCTTGTAGGAGGTAAATCGTGCTTACAACCAAAGAAGCTATAGAAAAGAGGCGTAGCATACGGAAGTTCAAGGCGGAGTCGGTTCCTGACGAACACATTACGGAATTACTAGCGGCGGCGCGACTAGCACCATCAGGAAGCAATGCACAACCTTGGCGGTTCAAAATAGTAAGAGACGAAGAAACTAAAGCACGACTGGCTTATGCCGCATATGATCAACTTTTCATTGCTAAGGCTCCTGTCGTAATCGTCTGTTGTGCGGATATAAAAGGCTATTTGGATGGTACGGTATCCGGTGTTCAAGACCTTGGGAAAATAGGCGCGGTCGAGGACCGAATAGTCCGAATCATAATAGACAGAGCGGGACAAATGAAATCTTATACCGTCGATCAGATAGGACCTCTGCTCGCCCTGAACGTCGCCATTGCGGTCGAGCATATCATCCTGAGAGCGCTGGATTTTGGTTTAGGGACTTGTTGGATAAGGTTATTTGATGGTGAGACGGTAAGAAATATCTTTGGCTGGGACGACAATATCTCTGTTGTTGCTCTACTGCCGGTAGGTTTTCCAGATGAATCTCCTGAACCAAGGAAGAGGCTGCCAGTCGAAGCCCTGCTGATTAAATGAGGTAGACTACAGGACATTAGAGACCTCAAGAAGGTTTAGATCCGGGTCCCTGAAATAAAAAGACAAAAGTGGACCATTTGCACCGATACGCCTCACCGGTCCGTCTATTATCTCCACACCCATATTTACCACGTGCTCCATCGCCAGATTGAGATCAATGTCTGTGATGAAGCATAAATCAGCCGACCCCGGTATTGGATTGTGTGCTTTAGGCTCTAGCTCTTTTCCTACTTCATGAAGATTGATCTTTTGGCTGCCAAATTTCAGTCCCACCGGTCCCTCTTCAGGGACTTGCTTTTGCATTCCAAGCACCGAAACGTAGAAGCGAACAGTTTCATCAATGTTATGAACTGTCAGCACGACATGATCTAACTGCTTGATGTGCATAGATCTTTCCCTTCCTCATACCACTGAGAAGGATATTGGACCAATCCGTAAGTATACTTGAGTCGTTTCCGGTTTGCGGGACACTGGCGAAGTGAGTTGGTCCCCGACAACCCCGCCGTAATAACCGGAGGCGGATCTCTCGCGACTCTCTTGTCAAGAGGTTCGGGCTCGCCAGAGACGCCTTCTTTTTCCAAAGTTGTCGAGGAGACCATTGAGTCGATACACTGTTTAAGGGGTACTAGCCATGAGTCGATACGTGTTCACGTTTTCATTCACCGCTATCGGTTGCCCGAACTTGGGGGTTCCGTGATTTCTTTCCTTGGCAGAATTGTCTCTTAGCGCCATGTTCGCCGCTTGATTGATAAGCTTTGCGAATCTGCCGTTTTCATTATAAGCATACAACGAAATTTCATTTAATGCATTCGACAAGAAAGAATTCGGTATGATGAAAAACGGCTTGGCTATTCTGATCGCTAAAGGCATAAGATGTGATTTGCGATGTAATGTGATTTCGAGGCGAAAAACCGAAGCGAACGACACGGTGTGAACCCTATGGAACCGGAATCATACAAGTGGAATGCTCAAGATTACGCTAAGCATTCTTCGGGACAGTTCGAATGGGCACGGGAACTCATTGCAAAACTCGATTTGCATGGATCCGAGTCTATCCTCGATATTGGATGTGCAGACGGGAAGATAACATATCAACTCGCCGAAGCCGCTAGGAATGGATACGTCCTGGGCATCGATCAATCTGAAGAGATGATTCGGATGGCTTCAGAGCTGTTTCCGTCAGCTAAACATACCAATCTATCTTTCTTACATATGAACGCTATGGATATTCGTCTTTCACGGAAATTCGACATCGTATTTTCAAACGCCACTCTGCATTGGGTGAAGGACCAAGTTGCAGTGCTTCGAGGCGTTCACAAGTGCTTAACCCCACAACGCGACTTACGATTCTTGGCAGAGGTGAAGAAGGGCTCCCCCCCTGTGCCGCCGACAAATAAGGCGGAGCGATGCGGGACCCAAGAGGCGAGACCGTAATTCGTTGATATCAAGTCACAAACTGACCGCCGGTTATACAAGTTGCGTTGTAGGGTTAAAATCCGGTGGTAAGATTCTATTTCAAATGGGTGGCTGCGGAAACGCGGCTGAAGTTTTTGTCGTTATAGAGAAGCTATGGCAGAACGTACATTGGAGAAAGTACTTCAGAGGCTTCATACCCCCATACCATTTTTGCGGACCGCTAGAATATGAAGCTTGGTTATTCGAGACCGGGTTTCACCCAGTACGTGTTGATCTACTGCCGAAGGATATGCAGCATCACGGAGCAGAGGGATTTAAGGGCTGGTTACGGACAACTTGGTTCCCCTACACGGATCGCTTGCCGGTTGAATTAAGAGATGTCTTCATTTCCGAATTGGTCGAGACGTATTTGACGGCACATCCTGTGGACACAAATGGTGATATTCACGTCAAAATGGTTCGTTTGGAGGTCGAGGCATCTCGCCAATAATTCAGATTCTCCGGTTGCAGCAAATGAATAATCTGTTCGACATCAGACCTGCGTTCTCATTTCTGCGAATCCATGCCTGTCCCATTCACCGCCTTCTTGAATACCGGCGAATATTTCCACGTCACCACTCTGCGAGCACCGAGGATCATCTCTTTCCCGCTCTGAGGATTCCTGCCGCGGCGCTGGCGCTTGGACCTGACATGCCACTTTCCGAAACCGGAAATCATAATATCGTCTCCGGCGATGAGTTTTGATTTCATAATTTCCAGCATTTTTTCTATAATCTCCGATGCTTCGCCCTTCATAAACCCGCAGTCATTGCCTATTTTTTCAGCGATGTCAGCTTTCGTGAGTGTCATGGGTACCTCCTTAATTGCACAAAAATTCTTTATAATACATACTGTTAGGATGTGGAAAGAAGTTTATGATGATGGGAGCCTGAAATGTGTGGACGGTTCGTCTTAATGACACCGGGAGCGAGTGTGGCAGAGCGGTTCAAACTTGAAGAAGTCCCGGATCTGGAGCCTCGGTACAATATCGCTCCTACACAAAAGGTAGCAATTATAAGGCTAAATCCAGAGACTCATCAGAGGCGCTTGGGGCTAGCGAAATGGGGCTTGATTCCATTCTGGGCCAAGGACTCCTCAATAGGAAACAGGCTTATAAACGCCAGAGCGGAGAGCGCCGCCGAGAAACCGGCTTTTCGATCTGCATTCAAGTCCAGGCGATGCCTTGTTCCGGCGGACGGATACTATGAGTGGAAGAAAGGAAAAGGGGGTCAGAAGCAACCTTACTTAGCTAGGAATGCCGATGGAAGCCCTTTTGCTTTCGCAGGACTTTGGGAGAAATGGCAGGCACCGGAGGATGAGGTTATAGAGTCATGCACTATTCTGACTACTGACGCTAACGACTTGACTCAATCGATCCATGACCGCATGCCGGTGATTCTCCATCCAAAAGACTACGACTTATGGCTCGACCCACAGAAAAAAGATCCGAACCTATTGAAGACTTTGCTTCGTCCGTATCCATCAGAAGAAATGATTGTTAAACCGGTGAGTCCGAAAGTAAATAAGTCTACTTGTGATGCTCTTGATTGTGTGGAGGCGATTCACAAAACCGAGGATTGAGGATCATGAAAGTAAAACCAGAAAGAGTCGCAATTATTACTGGCGGCAGTTACGGCATTAGAAAAGCGTGCGCTGTAGCTCTCGTGGAATCTGGAATTCATGTGGTTATCCTTAGCAGGAAACGAGAAGAAGGACTGCTCGCCGTCCAGGATTTGAAGAAGTTTGGTATCAAGGCACTCCATATGGAAACCGATGTATCGAATGTAGAGCAGGTGAAAGAATCTGTATCCCGCGTACTTGCTGAATTCGATGGGATCGATATTTTGGTGAATAATGCCGGTATCGTGTCTCCGTTAAAGTATTTTTTGATCAAAGCGATGAGGACTGGGACCTAATTTTGAAGGTCCATCTGTATGGTACCTTCTACATGATGAAAGAAGTAGCGCCCATCATGATGAGAAAAAAATATGGGAGAATTGTCTTGAATCGCGC
>JBKQRG010000110.1:0-23566 GCA_052144015.1 Desulfomonilaceae bacterium | reverse complement strand
CTTTGGGAGATTGCTTCCCCCGTTTTTCAACGGGGTCGCTATGACAGGTCCGCCGACACCACCTGGATACGGGCAAAGGCGAAGACTGTACGCAACACGGCCGTACCTCAGCAAGGCAGCAATAATTGTTTCCTTGCCAGGAGAAGCGTTTTCCTGGACACAGGATCTCTTAATGGCCGACCCATACACGGGAATCAAGCAGAGCGAGAAAACCATTTACGATCCAGTATATTCCAGGTATAATCCATATACCATGGAATTCGAATTCGATCCGGAAAAGAGCGATAAGAACAAGCAAAAGCACGGAATCGACTTCTATGAAGCGCAACTCATGTGGGATGATCCGGACCGGATGGAGATTCGCGCGAGAACGACAGACGAACCAAGATTCCTTGTCATCGCAAGAATTGCAGGGACGCATTGGTCGGGTGTCATAACATACCGGGGCAATGGTATAAGGATAATCTCAGTACGAAGGTCGCGAAAAGAGGAGATTGATCTCTATGAAGGCTGAGGAGTTCGATAAGAAGTTTGATGAAGGCGAGGATGTTTCGCATTATCTTGACCTCTCAGAAGCTCGGAGACCCGCGCAGGAACAGAAGAGGGTCAATGTAGATTTTCCTTTATGGATGGTCCGTCTGCTGGATAAGGAAGCGAAACGTTTAGGGGTGCCTCGGCAGTCACTCATAAAAATCTGGATCGCAGAACGCCTGAAAAAGGCCTCTTGAAACTGGCGCTTTCAATGAATGAACCTCGGGGTCAAAGCGGGTGGGCTCAGGTCGTTCGTCCGGAGCTGCCGCTCCATCGCGTCTATTCGCATCCACAGGCTTGCATCTTCCCTAATCGCATTGTTCATGCGAGAAACTACACTGCACTGTACAGCCAACTCCAGTGAGTCAAGAGCCGACTTGACCTTCTATTGTGCCACGGCATCGCTATGACAGCCCACAACGTGTCATTGCGAGGAATGAAGTCCCGCGTTCCGCGGGGAAGCAATCCCGGATTGGGTCTGCTCATAAGCCCTAAGTTGTCATTGCGAGGCCGTCAGGCCGTGGCAATCTCCGAAGCTTTGGGAGACTGCTTCGCCGCGCTCGCAATAACAGATCCATTGACACCACCTGAGGAACATACAGGCAAAGGCGGAGAATGTACGCAACACCGCCGTACCTCTGCAGGGCAACAATAATTGTTTCTTCGGCATGAGAAGCGTTTTCCTCGACAGAGGGCCTATTAATGGGTGACCCCTCGCACACGAATCGTCTATGGCCTTGGCTATCTTGTAAAACCAGCCACAGTTCCAGCAGAAGAGTACTTTTTTAGTGAAGCGATTTCCGGCTGGTGATAGAATCTGAAAGACCTCCGTCCACGACCCCGGTCACTTCATCCTCGTAGCCGCAACATCGTCAAGAGGAGTGCCAATGAGATTAGTCATCGGATTGACGGGACGGTTGGTCTTTTGGCTTGGTTTTTTGCACATCGTTGGACATGCGGTCCTTAGGTCTTATATAATCCACGACTATGGGGCCGTTGCCCTAAAATTGATTTTCTTTCTCTGACTTACATGATCTATCCCTGGAACTCAGGATTACGGTGGGTTTGGCTATTGTCAATAGTAGGTTATTCTGCCTCAACTTTCATCGGCAGAATGGCACCTGTAGAGTAGTGTGAGTTATTCGGCGTGTACTGGAGATCTGGCATGAAAACAAGAGGCCTTCTCAAGATCATATTGCAATGGCAGCTGCCGGTCTTGGCCCTGCTGTCGTGCATTGCGTGTGCAGGAAAGACGTCCCCACCTGACAAGGAACTCAGACAAGCGGCCAACCGTGGAGAACTAGCGCTGCTCAAAACCCTCCTGGACAAAGGCGCTGATGTCAATGCTCGGAACGAAAAGGGCTGGACGGCCCTAATGCTAGCTGCCTACCAGGACCATCGGGACGTGGTGAAACTGCTCCTCCATAAAGGGGCTGATCCCAATACAAAGGAGAGTGATGGCGGAACGGCCCTCATGATGGCTTCCTCCAAAGGTTATGCCGAAGTATTGAAATTGCTTCTTGGCAGCGGATCTGATGTCAACAGTCGGGACAAGAATGGCTTGACGGCCCTGATGTATGCTTCCTCCAAGGGTCACGGCGACATGGCACGATTGCTGGTCGAGAAAGGGGCTGAAATCGATGCTCAGTACGATACTGGCACTACAAGCCTGATGGTTGCTGCCGCCAAAGGTTACATCGATGTGGTGAAATTGCTCCTCGATAAAGGAGCTAGCGTCGATGTCAGGGACAAGTCTGGCGGAACGGCCCTCATGTGGGCTGCCATCCACCAAGGTCATGTTGACGTGATAAGGGTTCTCCTGGACAGAGGCTCTGATGTCAATGCGCAGTCGGCGGCAGGTGGAACAAGCCTGATGGTTGCCGCCGGCAAAGGTTACATCGATGTGGTGAAATTGCTCCTCGAAAAGGGTGCCAACATTAATGCAAGCACTGAGAATGGCCAGACCGCTCTCGGCCTAGCTCAACAACAACGTCGTGAGGATATGGTTCGATATTTGAAAGAGCATGGTGCGAAATGATTTGAGCGCCACGGAACTGAGAAAATCCGCTGTCCCTGTGAGTTGTGGGGTCGAGTCTGCTCTTGACTCATGTTTCAGAGCTGAGAGCAGACCTGATAATGATACAAGAGGCTTTTTAGCTGTCACGGGTGACCGCGAATGGACGGCGCCGTGAAGAGCTGCAGGCTAGATCCATTGACACCACCTGAGAAACATACCGGCAAATGCGAAGAATGTACGTAACAGGGCCGTACCCTAGCAGGGAAACAAACTTTCCCTGAGAGAAGAAGCGTTTTCTTTGAAGAGGGCCTCTTAATCGGTGACCCCATGCCTTTCAAGCTGCTCCTTGAAGCGTTCCACGGGGATGGGGCCGCCTTCCTTGGCTGCTCATCGAGGACCTCATTCGGGTTCACATAACCCGCCACTAGCAATGATTTCCGTTGCCATCTCCAAATGCCTAACAATGTGGTAAACGCCGTCCGTAACGATGTTGAGAAGACGCAGATAGTCGGTTCGATGCCAGTTTTTCTCTGGAAGGCCGAGTTTCGCTGCTGCAGTTGCCACCCGCTCTTTGTTGGGTGCGTGAGCTAGCCCGCCATGGGTTCTCAGATCGTAGAGGAAAGCCAACGGGGCTAGTTCCTCTCGCACTCGCCTGTGTAAGATTTCGAGCTCCGCTTGTAGGTCAAGCTTGCCCGTAATTCGAATTTTGCCCTCGGCCTGCCTCACGAGCATCGGAATACCCGCTATGTCGGGTTGGAAGTTTTCGATCAGTGCAGCAATCAAGGTTAGCCGCTGCAGAAGATTCCGTGAACCGAGAGGCTGAGGTGGTTCCTCGTCATTCATGTGCAGGCTACTGCCCACCCCCTTAAGAAGGTTTCGGAGCGACGCTGATTCCAGCGACTCAAGGGCCAGAGTTGAAATGAGAGTTGCTCGCTTGAGGAACTCATCCTCATCTGCATTAGTCGGATAGACCCACTTTAGGTGACGACCAGCTAGACTATCGAGGGAACCACCCCACAGTGAGGTCAAAGTCCCCATGCCGATCGAAGCGGCCATATTAGCGAAGGCGATGTTCAGCGTATCCAAAGCCTTCACCAGGCAATTTACGGCGTCCGGCACAGTCTGCTCTTGCCCGAGCGCTTTTGCGGTCTCCGGACTCGGCGGTTCAACGGCGTATTGCTTCCAATGTGGCCACTCTTCGAACGGGACACCTTCTGCAAAGTCGCCGATACCAGTGGCAAGCAGCTCGTTGCCGACCCTCGCAGTACTACGGACAAGCCCCCAGTAATTGTAACAAGATATCGCGCCATTATCCTCCAAGTCGAACCCAGGGGCACCTTGATACTTCGTCAGCACTTCTTGACGGAAGTAGACAGGAGTCATGAAATCGCAGACCTCACCTTGGAACTTGAGTTCCTCGGTTTGCCGGAAGTGCGCCCAACGGGCAGGGGCTACCTGTCCCACTCGTGTTGGCAGGACAAACGTGTACGGATCGAAGGGAGGCTCTTCGGCCCACGGATCGTCAACGTCAATCTCTTGTGGTCTAATCTCAAGCCAGAAGTGCAGCCTTCGCTGTAGGAACGGTGGGGCACCCGTAATGCTTTGTCGGAGCCCCCAATTCTGCAAGATCGCCTTTGCACCTTGCCCTGGGGACCCCAGTATCACCTCTCCCACCACGAACCTCTCTATTGCGCTTTCCGGAGGATCAAAGAGGTGGAGATGCCGATAGTGGCCGATGAGCAATGACATTTGACGTGCCTGGAGGTATTCGCGTAAATAGTCGACTTGAATTTCAACGACTTCTAGGTTGCCTCGATTGCGGTGAACTAGCGCGTCGACTCCCCGTCGCGGGTCCGACCAAATGCCGCTCCCACATTTTTTCTCCTCCAGTTCGAAATATAGCGACAGGTCTGGATTGATAAAAAGTCGGTTGCCCGATGTGGCCGAACGAAGGAAGACCAGTGGCTCGCCTGGTGGCAACGCCCCTGAGACCTCGAACTGATAGAATGGGATATATTTGTACTCTTCCGCCCCGCCCCTATAATTGATTGAGCCTCCCGGCTGCCCGAGATTGTGTATGACGTTGCCGACGGACTTCAGGTATTCGAAGATCTCTTCAAATTGCCCAGGAGCAATTAGGAGGCTTTGCCGCTGAACTGTGTCCTCGACGCCTCGCTCGTCACGGCGAGGTTTGATGGTCCATGTCCCCAGCGTAAACCATGAACCACCCAAGGGCTCAGCAAAGAGATCCCGGGAGAAGTCCAACTCGGGGATGTTAAACAAATGATTTGGAGCATCATTTCTGTTAATGACAGTCAAGCCCACTCCTCGCTACACACCCAATTTTGAGGGCAGTATTAAGCTTGTGCCGAATTGTGCATTATTCTATCTAGCTCCTGCTCCGTCTCCTCTCCCCTGGCGATATCACTTGCTTGAGTCCAAGTCGCAAAGAAGCCTACACTCCAATACAGTATACCCCGACCCCAATTTCCTCGGCAAGCACGACGTTCCTTGTTGACCTCACCTGAAAACAGAACGGCTAGATTAGTAGTGGGGTTAAGTCTGCTCTTGGCTCATGTTTCAGTAGTCTTTCGTCTGGGTTCATGAAAACCATGTCGGGCACGGCCCGACCTACCTAAAATCGTGTCTGCACGTGCCGCCGGTCCTGTCTCTTCAACATTATCTTTCCTTTGGGAAATCCCCCTCTCCCTCCCCTCTCCCGCCAGGGGCGAGGGATTTTATTCCCTCCTTTGCAGAATGAGGCACATGGTTTCGGACTACCGCTAGCCATATAGTCCCGCGCGGAACGCGGGATTGCCGGAAGGGGCGCGGAGGAATCCGGTCCCGCGATCCGCGCGGGACGGGTTCCCCCGCATTCTCGCCTTCTCTTCCGGAAAACGAGTTCCCCGGATTCTCTTTGGATCCGGGAAAAGCGGGTTTCCCCGCATTTCCCGTTCCCGTTCGTGTCGTCCAACTACCTGGGGAGGATCAGGCGATCGTGTCAACAATGCCGCCATCAACCCGCAACGCAGCGCCCGTCGTGGCCGATGCCTGTTCAGATACGGCGTAGACCACTATATTGGCCACCTCTTCCGTAGTGGCCATACGCTGGATAATAGAGGAGGGCCTGTTCGTCTTCACAAAAGCCGCAGCGACCTCCTCAATCGACTGGCCGCTTTTTTCTGCCAATTCCTTAATCAACTTCTCGACACCTTCCGACCGAGTAGGTCCGGGCAGCACAGCGTTCACCGTCACTCCGGTTCCTGCCGTGCGTTTGGCGAGACCACGCGCGATTGCCAGGACCCCTGTTTTCGTGAATCCGTAGTGAATCATATTTGCCGGAATATTCAGCGCGGACTCTGACGACAGGAACACCACTCGCCCCCAGTTGCGCTTCAGCATCGCGGGCACATATGCGCGAGCGAGTCGTACGCCTGACATGACGTTGATCTCGAAAAATCGCGTCCATTCGCTGTCAGGAATGTCGAAGAAGTCCTGGTGGACATAAATGCCCAGATTGTTGACCAAGATGTCACACGTCGGTTCGGCAGTCACCAGGGCATCGCAGCCGGCAGCTGTAGCCAGGTCGGCGGCGACACCACGCACTGCTGTTGCATGTGCAGC
The DNA here is from genome assembly GCA_052144015.1 of Desulfomonilaceae bacterium. Classification (GTDB taxonomy): domain Bacteria; phylum Desulfobacterota; class Desulfomonilia; order Desulfomonilales; family Desulfomonilaceae; genus DATJPW01. The sequence goes on along the minus strand of JBKQRG010000110.1, from coordinate 17,394 downwards.
GGCCTTCACTGCGGCTACGGCCCGCTCCACAGCGGCCTCTGAACGCCCGTTAATCACAACCGTTGCTCCGCTACCCGCAAGACCGCGGGCAATGGCAAGGCCGATACCTTGCGTGGAACCGGTGACGATGGCGGTTTTACCGGAAAGTTGGATATTCATGGAAATATCTCCAGTTCGACTTGGGGGTACCTGATTCTAGCCGCCAGGAGCGTTTGCCGGTCCTGCGCTCTTGATGCTGAATCTTTGCCCTAAGTTATGTGGGTCAAGGCCCGAGGACATCCGGATCTTCGCGCCAAACTTCTCACAGCAACTTGTCGAGTCTTATCGGCAAGTCTCGGATGCGTTTGCCGGTGGCGTGGAAGACAGCATTGGCGATCGCTGCGACCACGCCGACGATGCCGATCTCACCCAGACCCTTTGCGCCGAGCGGGTTGACGACCTCGTCTTGTTCCGGAACCAAGATCACCTCTATGTTATGCACGTCCGCGTTGACCGGGACGTGGTAGTCCGCCAGGTTATGAGTCATGAACCGCCCGAAGGCGTGGTCCATCACACTCTCCTCTTCCAATGCCGTGCCGATGCCCATGACGATGGAGCCCATGATCTGACTGTGCGCGGTCTTCAAATTCAGGATGCTGCCGCCCGCAACAGCGCTGACGACCCGCGTAACGCGGATGGCGCCGAGGTCTTGATCGATCTTCACCTCCGCGAACACGGCCGAATGCGCCCAATGCGAATATTGCATCTCGTTGGGCGTGTGTTCCGTGGAGGCTTTCTCTTCGATAGCGCCAAGCCCGTCGCTCCGCATCGCCTCGATGAGGGAAACAGCCCGAGACGGGTCGTTGCGCAAGCGGATTTGTCCATCAACAAAAGTCACGTCTTCCGGCTTGGAACCGGCCAGCGGCGAGCCATCGATCTTTAGCGCCAGTTCGAACAGCTTATTCCGTATCTTCTTGCAGACGGCCTGGACCGCGGATCCTACGGTGGATGCTGTCCACGACCCTCCCTCCACCGGCGATTGCGACAGGGACGAATCGCCGAGTCTGAACGTCACGTCCTCGATCGGCAGCCCGAGGGTGTCTGCGGCAATCTGGGTCATGATCGTGTACGTGCCTGTGCCGATATCCGACGTCGCGCTGCTGACCATGAGCTTACCGTCAGCGGTCAACACTGCCGTCGCTTCCGCCATCACATGGAAAGCGTCCCAAATACCGCTTGCCATGCCCCAACCGATCAGCGTATCCCTCTCCCGCATTGACCGCGGCTGAGGGTTGCGTCGCTCCCAGCCGAACCTCTCCGCGGCGAGCCTGTAACAGGCACGGAGTTCTTTGCTCGAGAACGGCTTGCCCTGCATCTGATCCTTCTCACCATAGTTTTTCAGCCTCAGCTGGATTGGATCGATGCCGGTCTTGAAGGCTAGCTCGTCCATGGCGCATTCAAGCGCATACATGCCCCACACAGCTCCCGGGGCACGCATAAAATCCGGGGTGTACACGTCGAGCTGCGCGACCCTGTAGGTAAGCTTAACGTTGTCGCACTGGTAGAGCAGGCCCGACCAGCTGACGAGATTCTCGGTGTAGTCCTCGAACCGCGAAGTCTCGGCTATCGCCTCGTGAATTACCGCTTCGAGCGTGCCATCGGCCGCGGCTCCCAGAGCCATGCGCTGCCAGGTGGCGGGACGGTGCGTAAAGCTGAACATCTGCTGGCGTGTTAGCGACACCCGGACCGAGCGTTTCAACTCGCGCGCGGCCAGGACGGCCAGAAATACCTGATACACGGAACGCAGCCCGGAACCGAACGCCCCGCCGACGAACGGCGAGACGACTCGCAGATCTTCCTTTGAGTAACCGAACACGTTGCAGAGGTAGTTTTGAACATTCTGCACCCCTTGGGTCTTGTCGTAAACAATGAGCCTGCCGTTTTCGTCCCGGACCACAGTTGTTGCAAAAGGCTCCATCGGGTTGTGATGCTCAGCGGGCCCAAGATACTCCGCTTCAAGCTGCACCGCGGCCTTGGCGAAGGCTTTCTCCGCGTTGCCGCGCGGCTGGGGCGGCGGGAGGTACTCCCTGGGTTTCGGTTGATAAGCCTTTTCGCGTTCCTCATAGAGATCGGTAGCATGCGCCTCGCGCTTATACTCGACCCGAACGATGGACGCCGCATAACGTGCTAGTTCAAAGCTGTCGGCTATAACCAGCGCAACGGGTTGGGCGCTGTACTTGATTTCATCGCTATAGAGCGGGCGAAAAGGAGAGCCGGGTGGAGCGACATAGTCCCGGTAGCTATCGTCGGACTGAGCAAGCTGAGGGATGTTCTCGTGCGTCAAGACCTGTAGCACGCCCGGCAGGCGGAGCGCCTCGGCTGCGTCGATCCGGGTGATCTTCCCTTTGGCAATCGCGCTGGAAACGACAACGCCGTAGACAAGCCCTGGGACGTTGTACTCCGCGGCGTACTTCGCTGCGCCGGTCACCTTGGCACGTCCATCGACCCGGCTGGTCGGCTTTCCGATCTGTTCAGTGTTCATGACTGTCCCTCCCCAAAAGCCGCCTGGCTCAGGCCGCGAACAATGGCGAGCTTCGCCAGCTCGATCTTGAAACTGTTGTGTCCATAGCCTTTCGCGTCCTGCAGCAGCGCTTTGGCGACTTTCTCGAAGTTGTCCCGGCCGGCGATTTGACCGTGCAGCAATGTCTCCGCCTGGGGGTCACGCCACGGCTTGTGCGCTACACCACCCACTGCGAGCCTGGCTTCCGTAATCATGTCGCAGTCCATCTTTAGCGCCACGGCTACCGAAACCAGAGCGAAGGCATATGAGGCGCGATCGCGAACCTTGAGATACGAGTGGTGTTCCGCAAAGCCTTCTGGGGGCAGTTCGACACCAGTGATGATCTCGTCGGCTCGCAGGTTCGTATCGACGTTCGGCGTGTCGCCGGGTAGGCGGTGGAACTCGGCGAATTTGGTTGTGCGCTCGCCCGATGGCCCGGTAACGCTGACTACCGCCTCCAGGGCAGCCAGAGCGACGCACATGTCCGATGGATGCGTTGCGATGCAGTGTTCGCTAGTTCCCAGGATAGCGTGAGAGCGGTTGAACCCCGCGATGGCGGAGCAGCCCGTCCCGGGCTCGCGCTTGTTACAGGGCGTAGCCGTGTCGTAGAAATAGCAACACCGGGTCCGTTGCATCAGATTGCCGCCAACAGTGGCCATGTTGCGAAGCTGCGGCGATGCCCCGACCAGGATAGCTTTTGAGAGCAGCGGATAGCGCTGCTCGACCTCTTTATGATAGGCGACGTCGGTGTTCCTCGCGAGCGCACCGAGCCGCAATCCGCCGTCCGCTCCGGCGTTGATTTCGTTTAAGGCCAGACGGGAGATGTCAATCAGCCGGTTTGGGCGCATGACGTTTTCCTTCATAAGGTCGATCAGATTCGTACCGCCGGCAATGAACTTGGCCGTTCCGTCCCCGGCGATCTCGCACATGGCGCTTGCCACGTCGCCGGCCCGGGTGTAAGCAAAGCTGTTCATTGTTCGCCTCCCCTTTTCTCTCCCTGCATCACTTGTTCGATTGCCGCGACAATATTTGGGAAAGCACCGCAGCGACAGATGTTGCCGCTCATCAACTCACGGATGTTGTCCGACGATTTCGCTCTGCCTTCATTGATCAAACCGACAGCTGAACAGATCTGGCCCGGGGTGCAGTACCCGCATTGGAAGGCGTCGTGATCGACGAAAGCTTGCTGCAAGGGGTGGAGCGCCTCTCCCTCCGCGAGCCCCTCGATTGTCTGCACCTCGCCGCCGTCCTGCATGATCGCCAGGGTCAGGCAAGAGTTGATGCGCCTGCCGTTAACTAGGACCGCGCAGGTCCCGCACTGGCCGTGGTCGCATCCCTTCTTCGTCCCGGTCAGATCAAGGTGTTCGCTCAGGGCGTCGAGCAGAGTTGTCCAGGGGGCGACCTCTATCTGTTTCACTGCGCCATTGACCTTGAGGGTGATTCTACTTTTAGCAGGCAACGAAACCATTGCCTTCGCTGCTGTGTCAGTCTTTGGCTTATTGTTCACACTTACTCCTTGTCCGCCCCTGCCTACGTTCTGAAGGACGCGAGAAGGTCGGCGTTGATCCGGTCCTTATGGGTCGAGCACATGTCGCTCTCAGTCATAGAGCTTCCTAAACGCCTGCTTGATCTGGGACATTCCGGCCGAAAGCTCTTTTTCAAAGGCGGCCGCCTTATCCTTGGCCATATCCCTTTTCCCCTGGAGCTGAGTTTTGAATTTGTTGATTTGCTCCAGGAGATCGCTCTTTTTCTTCTCAAACTGCGCCTTGGCCTCGACCTTTTTCATAAAGAACCGAGCTTCCAATGCCTCGGCCGCTGCCTCGTATTCAATCTGAGCAGCAATGTATTTGTCGACTGCCTTATGAAGCGAGTCATCAAGGGCCTTACCGGCAGCGTCCAGATGTCTATCCAATGTGGCCTCCAAAGTGGCAATCGAGTGTTGGATCTTCTTCCTTTGGGCCTCGAACGCGTCTCTGGCCTCGGCCTTGCCCAAAGCCAACTGGACCTGCAGATCGTCAAACTGTGCCTGCAACTCCTTCTTCTTCTCCTCAGTGATCCCTTTCGCCTTAGCCACTTCTGATTTGAACTTCTCCAAGGCTTCGTTCAATTTTTTCTTGTAAACTTCAAGCTTGGCCAGTGCCTGCTCTTCGGTCTGTTGGAGTTGCGCCTCAAACGCTGCAGCGCTGGCTCCCCAATGATCCAGCTTCTTGTCAATCGATTCCCTGATTTCCTTGACCTTTGGCATGACATGTTCTCCTTTCGATTCTGAGGTTGGATAGTTGCATTTCGCGGGTTACCCAAACTTCCCCCAATCAAGCCGTCGTGTCTTGGGTTGCACAGTTATTCACCTTGCTTGTTAGGCAAGCTAGAACCCGAAGATCACATGATTCCTAGTTGAGGGTATTTTCCGTACGTGACCAGGTACGCAACAATCGGGCCTGATGAGCGACCCGACGCCTGGATAGATCCACCCCATGGCGCCCTTAACGATCTGGGACAAAAGCAGGACCGAGGCGCCAAAGCAATTAGTGTCTAGATAGCGATTCTGTTGTGTTACATGAAGTCGTAGCAATTTCCCCCCTGTTCCGAACCAATTGATGAATCCGAATCTCACTCAGCCGGAAACTTTCACCAATTTGATCCATTTTATAATTATTACCTTAAGACTCACTGGCGATAAAAAAGATCCTCAGACCGGAATCAAATTCCCCGTCGCTGCGACACGCTCTCACTCGTGCGGCGCAGGCAAGTCGACAAAATACCTCAAGACCTTCTGGGGCCAAAACTCCCTTCTATAGCGTTTGTCTAAAATTCTGTCCGAATGGCACATGTTTTTTGGTTTTGGTCTTTCCGGTCGATGACCCAATTCATCATGTTCTCTCTCCAACGATGGTATGCAGGTGGCATCCCCTAACTCTCGGTCTCAAGGTGCGTAACGGGCGAAGACAAAGTCGCGAGCTTTGACTGCCTCGTGGCAGGAAAAGCAGGTGTTGTGCACTGCCTCGTCGGCGGGTTTCCCGTCGTTAAATTGAGCGAACCCCCAGCCGCCGGTCGAGGCGTACTTTCTTGAGTCCTTGACCATAAACTGAACCCCGTTCTTGGGGGGCCCGGCCACGAAAGATTGGGGACGGCCAAAGACTTTGTTGTTCTCCTCCGACGGGACGTAACTCCAGGCTAACCGGGCAATGATTGTGCCGTCCGGGAACGGAAGCTTCCCTTCCAGGTAGGCCTTGATCGCTACGTCGTTGCCCAGAATGGCGCGCAAATCGTTGAGGTTGCCTTCTTCGTGGGCCACTGAGATCACTCTCCAGTCTCGGTATCCGGGGGGAATTTTGACTCCGAAGATCGGGGCGGCCTCTCCATCGGCCTGTCCGGATGTGGGGGCCATGTGGGCGACGACGCCGGCCAGCGCTACGACTGCAACCAACACGAAAACAATTCGTCTCATACGGTGCCTCCTTCAAATATGCGGTAATTGAACCTATGCGTAATCCGGCACTAAGGCTTACATAGAAGAGATCAAGTTGACGACTTGATCTGTGGTCACAATGGCACTGGCATAGCTTGGGATATTGACGTCGAGAGCGGCATGCATCTCTTCATCCGAGTAATCCGCGGTCGCGTCTTTTACCATCGTGACATCGTAGCCAAGCTCAGCGGCAAAGCGAACAGTTGCCTCCACGCACGTGTGTGCTATGAGCCCGATGACGATGAGCTTGTGAATGCCATGCTTTTTAAGCTGCAAATCCAAATCAGTATTAGCAAAGCCACTGGAACACCAATGCTCTTGGGCCACGATATCGCCCGGTTGAGGCTCGAACTCGCGGCGGATCTCTCCACCCCACGTGCCATGTTCGAACGCCTTGTGCAACCAAGCTGCCTTCTCAATGGGCGCAATGTACTTCCAAGTCTCGTAGTCGCCTGGACGGTAGCGATGATGCAGCGCATAGAAAACGCGAAGTTCCGCCTTCCGCGCAGCATTCAGGACCTGCAACATGTGAGGAACACAATCATTAGCTTCTGCAACAGTCTTCAAGCGATCCCATAGTTTGCCTCCCTCGGAAATGAAATCGTTGTATGGATCGATGACGAGAAGTGCGGTGATCTCTTTGTCAAACTTCAGATTTGCCATGTTCTTCTCTCCTATACGCTCACCTAAATCGAAAATCAGATTTGTTGAATGCGAGCATCCGCAGACATTCAGGTCGCTTTTGCCGACGCGGTGAATGCCGCCGCATTGTTCCTGACGAACTCCTGTACGCTCAGCGGCACTTGACCTGTTAGCGTGAGCACGTCGTCCGACATCCGATCGTAGCGTCCCGCGCGGTGCAGATCGGCCATCGTCGCGAGGTGGTTCACCAGGTGAACCGGCAAGCCGCGCTCGAGCAGTCCGTCCCGCCACGGCTCGACCGGAATGTCCTGAAAGGTGATCGTGCGGCCAAGCGCCTTCGAATATTCCTGTGCATAGAAATGCATGTTCTCGGACTGCGGGCCGGTCAGGTGATAGATATTGCCGATGTGCGGCTGCGGATTGGCGAGCAGTGCGGCGACCACACGTGCAACGTCTTCCACTGCGACCGGCGAAGTCTTGCCCTCGCCGAACGGTAGTCTGATTTGATTTGATTCCCTTACCGAATCCGAAGTGAAAATCAGGAAGAAGCCTTCGAGAAGCACTGTCGGTCGCACGTGCACGACCGGCAGACCGGACCAGTTCAGCGCCTGCTCGGCGAGCCAGTGCAGCTTGTGCTGCGGGCTCGCTGTGCTTTCGGTAATGCTCATCTGTGAGAGCGTCATCTGCGACATGTTGATGAACGCCTTCACGCCGTGATGCTTCGCCACCGCCGCCGTATTGACCGTCGCGGCCAGGTAGGCATCCGAAACCGACATGCCGAAGTACATCGTCTCGCAGCCGGCAATCACCCTATGCATCGAATTCAGATCGAGCAGATTGCCGACCACGACCTCTGCACCCATGTCACGCAGCGCCTGCGCGCGTTCGTCTTCATTTCGCACCATCGCACGCACCGCTTTGCCTTGCTTCAACAACAGTTCGGTCAGGGTGCGCCCTATCCCGCCGACGCGGCCCGCCGCGCCGGTGACCAAAATGGGAGTTGCCATGTTCTTTCCTCCTATACGCTCCACCTAAATCGAAAATCAGATTTGTTGAGCGTCAACCAGGTGAAAAGCTTTGTCCGCGTCGGTAGCGTCGGCCGCTGATTACTGCCTCCTACGCTAAAAGTTCCAGTTTGGACAAGACGGTTGGGAGAAATTCCGCAACCGTCGGATGAATATGCATTGCGCGCTGTACTACCGTATACGGCGCCTTCGCATACATGACGTCCCCCTTCTCGGCGCTGGCCGGCCGAGAGCCTCCTTCGCGGGCTACCATTTGCCAACGTGCGCACCGCCGTCCACGTGCAGCACCTCCCCGGTCACCTGATCGGCTTCCGTCAGATAAACGATCGCGTCCACAATGTCTTTCACCTCGGAAATCTGTCCCATCGGTTGCAGAGTCTTGAGAAAATCCTTCGGGTCATCCTTGTGCATAGGCGTATCGACAATGCCCGGCGCGACGGCGTTCACGCGTATGCCCTCTTTCGCGTATTCCATCGCCAGGCTCCGCGTGACGGCCTCAAGGCCGCCTTTCGTGATCATCGGAACCGCAGCGTTTATTCCGGCGATCGGGTGATCCACCATCGTCGACGTAATATTGACGATGCTTCCGCCGGTCTTCTGAACCAACATCTGCTTGATCGCGAGCTGGCTGATGAAGAGAAAACCTTCGATGTTGACGGAAACGAGAGACCGCAGATCGTCGACCGTGTAATCCGTGAAGCGCTTCGAGAAATATATGCCGGCGTTGTTAACGAGCGCGTCGATCGATCCGAATTTGCTCTTGGCGACTTCGGCGATCTTCACCGCCGTTGCAGCCTCGACGATGCTTCCGTCGACCAACGCGAGTTTATCCGACGCCTCAAACGCGCCCAGTTTGGTGATGTTTCGCGAATTCGCCACCACGCCGTAACCGCGATCCAGAAAGGCCCTCACAAGACCTGCTCCGATACCTTGCGAGCCGCCAGTCACGATTGCTCTTTTCTGTGTATTTGCCATTTCTAACCTCCTATTTGGGAGCCCACAATTTAGTTTGGCATTGACAGTCTTCTCTCGGATATAGGTGGTCAATGGAGCAGTTCAGCTCCTTGCTTCTCACAGCGCCCAGGAAAAATTTACGCCGATGGACGCTTGAAAACGAGGATCTTTGCCGCAAACACGTGCACCGGCTCGTCATCTTGATTCAGAGTAGTGCTCTTCACTCTAACGACAGCCTGGTTTGACTTAGACTGGGAGGGTAGAATCTCGAGGATCTCGCTTTCCACCCGCAGAGTATCGCCAGGCCTCGTTGGATTCGGCCACGTCAACTCGCCGCTGAGTCCGATGATCCCGTTTGCCAGCGGCAACTCACCGGTGACGAGAAGGCGCATGGCCACTGCAGCAATGTGCCAGCCGCTCGCGGCTAACCCGCCAAACACAGTGTCCCGAGCGGCCGCCTCATCGAGATGGAACGGCTGCGGGTCGAATTCTGCCGCGAATGATTTGATCCGCTCCACATCGATCCGATACGTGCAGGACGTGAACCGCTGGCCTACATACAGGTCGTCCAAAAAAAGACCCTGTTCACGCTTCATAGTCATTCATCCGATCTTGGTGCTGTACGATCAGCATCCTATTCCTGGAGTAGTTGATGAACGAATGAGATCGCGATTGATCCTTCGCCCACGGCGGACGCAACACGCTTGATGCTGCCGCCACGCACGTCGCCCACAGCTAAAACCCCTGGCACACTGGTTTCGAGCAAGTACGGCGGACGGGCAAGCGGCCACCGTGCAGCGCTCAGATCGTCCGGGGACAGATCTGCTCCTGTTTTGATGAATCCTTTGGCGTCGAGCGCGATGCAGCCGTCAAGCCAACGTGTGTTGGGAGCGGCCCCGACCATGACGAATAAGTGGCTGATATTGTGCTCCTCGATTTGCCCTGTTTCATTGTTTCGCCACCTAACAGATTCGAGGTGATCGCTTCCTTCGAGCGCCACGATTTCCGTGTGCCGCCGCAGTACGATCGTAGGAGTTTCTTCGATGCGCCTAATGAGATAGCGCGACATCGTGTCGGCCAGCCCCGCGGACCTGACAAGCATATGCACCCGCTTGGCCTTTTGACCTAGAAAGACGGCCGCTTGGCCGGCCGAGTTCCCGCCACCGACCACAATCACTTCCTCTCCGTCACACAACTGCGCTTCAACGAAGGTTGCTCCATAGTACACTCCCGCACCCTCGAAGCGCGACAAGTGCTCCAACGGCGGCTTTCGATACTCCGCACCGGTCGCAATCACGGTCGAGTGCGTCGGAATTCGAGCGCCGTTCTCCAATTCCACGACGTAAGGTTTGCCGTTGCAGTTGAGTCTAGTGGCCCTGGCGATGAGTATCTGGGCACCGAACTTCTGCGCCTGGTTGTATGCCCGAGCTGCGAGTTCCTGGCCCGAGATGCCGGCGGGAAATCCCAAGTAATTTTCAATTCGTGAGCTTGAACCTGCCTGGCCGCCCGGTGAGTTCGATTCCAGCACCAAGACTTCAAGTCCCTCTGACGCGGCATAAACGGCCGCCGCCAGTCCAGAGGGGCCGGCGCCGACGATGATAAGGTCGCGCATCTGTGTTTGGTCTATGGCCTCGTTAAAACCGAGCAAGTCGGCAACTTGCCGGTTGCTCGGGTTCCGCAGCACAAGTTGGCCGCGGCAGATCACCACGGGTATCTCGCTGGCGGCGATATGGAAACTATCCAGCAGGTGCTCCACGTCCGGGTCGCGTTCGAGGTCTATGTAGGAGTGGGGATGCCCGTTGCGCATCAGGAATTCTTTGATCCGAAGTGTACCGGCGGAATGCCTTGACCCTATGAGCACAACATCTCCCACCCCGGCCGCCACCAACTCGACCCTTCGGAGAATGAAAGCTCGCATTAGGATTTCGCCGAGTTCGGCGTCGGTCTGCATCAAAGCCAGCAAGTGTTGGGGATCGAGTTCGATCACCTCGCCCGGCCGGGTGGCCCGTATTCGAAAGAGAGCCCGGCGGCCCGAAAGCATGTTGACTTCGCCCGTGAACTGACCCGGGCCCTGAACCGCGACAAGGGTCTCTGCGGCGCCTGAGGGGCGCACTATCTCAAGCTCGCCTGAGACCACGGCAAAGAAAGGTACCGCGCTGTCTCCCTGTTCGACGAGCAACTCGTCACTCTGCATCTCACGCATGTGCCCGTGCGCTGCAACGCGACGAATCTGTGTCTGCGTCAGTGTCGGAAATATCTGCTCGGCACGAGAGATGGTCAGCGGCAGTGCATTGCTTGTATCGCTCATAGGGTCGTCTCCGGTGAGGTTGCTCCTAGTAAATCATCGCTCGGACTTCCACCTGTAGCCTTTCAGCCGGTGAAGACCGCCCGCGAGCAAGAGCCCTCGACGAGCTTGGACAGGAGCAAGGCCGAGGCGCCTAACCATTAGTGTCCGGATAGTGATTCTCTTGCGTTACTTGAAATCGTAGCAATTTCCCTCTGCTCGGAACTAATTGATGGCTCCATATCTCACTCGGCCCAAAACTTTCCCAATTTGGTCCATTTCATGATTATTCTCTTAGATGCACTGGTGACAAAAAAGATTCTCGGACTGGAAACGGCCTCGTCGTATCGGCTCCTCTTCTTGACCCGACCCCCGGCAAGTGGTTGCACACTTGCGGCCTATGCCAATACCACAAATGGTCGCATCAGCTCATGGTCCTCGTGTTCCAGGTTGTGGCAATGCCAAACGTAGTTGCCTTGAGCCGGATTGAATGGATAGAGATTAACACCCGGCGAGGAACTTCCTGGTCCAGTCAAGGCCGCTCCCTGCGGAGCCCATCTCGTCACGATTCGTGTGACCGTGCCCCTGTGATTGAGAACGGTATCTTTCCAACCGGCTCCCCCCCCGGATGCAGGGATTGGCGTGCCCTGAAGATACGGCGTAGGATCCAACATCGCAAATGGCGTGCTGCCGGACGTGAGGGCCGATACATACGCACTGACGTCGAACGCCTGCCGATTTAGGACCTGAAACTGTATCAGGTGCAAATGAAGTGGATGAAAATCCGCGGCAGTGTTGATCATCTCCCACACTTCCACGGAGCCTATCCTCGGGTTCTCTGTGATAGGGTCCATTCATCGGGAGTGATTGAACGTCAGCATCAGCGGCCCGTTGGCGCCGTTTATCACATGAACGTAAGAGCGTCGAGGGCTCTTCATCATGTCAGGCGTGACGAGTTGTCGCAAATCGTCGAAAGCTGGTAAAAATATGGAATGAGGTGGCCGGCTGCGATCCGGGCCGTTTAAGGGATTGACCACCCGGAACTGCATGATCTGACCAGTGGTCTCCGGGTCCGGCTTCGGGCCGCGCAGGATGGGAGTCTCGGCGTTGTTGACTAGTGTCGTTGTAGCTTTAGCCATACCAGTGAAGTCTATGATGACGTCAGCACGCTCTGCCGGTGCAATCAGAAGGCTGTCCAGTTGCGCCACTCTTGGTAGAAAGCCGCCGTCCGAACCAATCTGGTAAATGGGTTGGCCGGAATCGAGGCTGAGATTCAAAATGCGGCTGTTACATCCATTGAGAATGCGGAAGCGGTAGCGCCGAGGCTCCACGTTGAGATATGGCCAGACTTTGCCGTTGACGCAGATAACGTCCCCGAAGAAATCTTGGATCCATTGTGGATGGATATTCGGGTTGACTCCGTCCGCGGGATAGAACAGAGACCCATCTTCATTGAGAGCGCGGTCCTGGATCACGAGGGGAACCTCGTAGAACGGGCCCGAACCATGGCCGCAAGCTGGTCCGGGCAATCCCATCGTGTTTTCACCTGCCCGCGGATTTGACGGTGTCGTGGACGGAGGTCCGCCCGTATCGTTGCCATCACGGAGGATATAAAGGCCCGCTAACCCCGCCATGACGTTAAGGCGAGTAATTCCTAATGCGTGATCGTGGTACCACAGTGCTGTGGCCAACTGGCACTTATTATATACGCAGTCCACATGATTATGCCCCTGTCCGCTGATCCTGATGCCCCTGGGAGAATACCAATCCTCAGGATAGCCGTCGCTTTGAGGGGCCGTTGCCCCTCCGTGCAGGTGCACTACGGCTCGCACATCAGGGAATTCCTTCTCTGCGCCGTGAATTGTATGATCGACCGCCCGTGCCAAAAGGTGTGTGTCAGGGAGGCTGTTGATCCACCTCACCGTAGCCGGCACATTTACCGGGGACTCAATGGTCGGTCCGGGCCAAGATGGAGGGAAGCCGACCGGGGCGTAACCCCACACTTGTGTCGGTGGCAAATCTCGGTGGAGCTTTTGCGTAAATTGTACCATCTCTATCTGATACCGCTTCAGCACCCCTGTGTTTGGGATGACGTTGATGAGGGGCAGTGGGTCGACATACTTGACGAGGCTGGCACCAGGCCTGGTGCCGGAAAAAACCGGGTTCTTCGGAACCGTCTGCCCCTGTTGCGCTAATAGACAATCTCCAATGAGCGACCCCAGGAACGCGAACGACATTCCTCCCCAGCCTGCAAGTTTCAAGAAATCCCGTCTCTTAATCATAATCCCCCCGGTCACTCCTGGTGTCGGTGAGAAGCCGTCGATCCCAATATAGGGACCTAGCCGGTCTTGAAGCGATGTTTGCCGACCTACCCCGATTATCTGCCCGTTCAGGCTTTCGGCTTCGCGCCAGTGATCGCCAGTGATTCATGTGGGTTACGTGAAATAGTAGCAATTTCCACCTTTAAGCATCATCCGCCGACGCCTGATCGCATCCTCGCCAACCGGGACTATCACGACGCCAACCCCTGTCGGCAAGGATTTCACACTCCAAAACACAGGATCTGTCCCGCGGCGTTAGCTCTTCTTCTGATGCGGCGTGCCAATGTACGGGAACTCCTTGAGAATGTCGGTGTGCGGCTTGAGGCCGGTGGGAGGAATATCGCCCTTGGAAAGGAAGGCGAGGCGATGATTGATTACGTCGTCAGTAAAAGAGCGGCCGTTTGGATACTTAGCGGGCTTCGAAGGATCGAAGCACAGCATGTCTGGCAGAACGCGGTCGGCATCGATCGCGGCGGTTGCTTCTTCGCGGGTGTAATTGCCCGTATGCCCCATCAAGTGCACAAACTGATCCGTCCAGCGCTTGCGATCGTTGACCGGCTCGCTGGCGTTGTATTCCAATTTGGTGTCGTCGGTATTGAAGAAGCTGCTGACGCTCGGGTGGCAGCGCGATCGACATGAAGCAGCTTGCCGTCCTTGCGCACGCTGCACCGCCCCCAGATCCGGATCTCCGGGTTCGCTCCGAGCTCGCTTGTCGGCAGCTCGATCACTGTCGAGAACACATTGGCTTCCGTATTTGAGTCCACGCCGGTCCACGGAGACTTGCCGCCCAGGTGGGGTGCGGTGAAATTTCTGCCGCCCGAGGTATCGAACAAATTCTTGATTCCGTCGAAGTCAAAAAAGAAAGCGTCGCTGCGAGTACCGGCGAAGAACGTGTAGGCGCCGGACTTGACGATGTTGGGGTTGGCGCCGAAGGAGATCTCGGCATCGGCGATGATCTTCGTCCCGACAGCTTCGACGGAGCGGGATTCCGCGCCTTTTGCCACGAAGACGTTCACGGTCTGTCTATTGTTTTGCGGTGGCGAGAACACGTAACTGATAGCGATGTCCGTCAGGCAGTCTCCGTCGTTGTCAATGTTGAGGCGGTAGATGGCATCAGGATGGAGCGCGTCGGCAGTCGGATTTGCATTGAGGATGATCACTGTCTGCGACGGGTCAGTGGGCGACTGGAACGCGTAGAGGTCGCAGAGGTCGAGTCTTTGGTCCCCGAGAGGTGGACCGAGACTGAGTCCGGTAAAATGGTTCGACATTTTTTCCCCCTCCTTAAGATAAGCGTTTGCTCTTGGGTCAACGTTGGGAAGGTTGGATTGTCAAGGACCGGTAGATGAGAAGTGGGTGGGCCTGCGAAAGCCGCGCCTCTAAGCATAGTTCGATGCTGTGATAGATGATCCTCACCCCCTTTCTTTGGTTAGAAGATATAGAGGCGTTTGCCTGCTTGGCCGTTGCAGTCATATTACCGCTCGCAATGTGGCTACCGACCCCAGGCGCCTAGACGTAAGTGTACGGGTAGTGATTCTAATGTGTTACATGAAGTCGCAGCAATTTCCCCCCTGTTCCCAACTAATGGACCGGCCGAATCTCACTCAGCCTAAAACTTTCACCAATTTGACCCAGTTCATCATTGTTTGTTTAGATGCACCGGCAAGAGAAAAGATCCTCAGACCGGAATCAAATTCCCCGTCGCGGCGACCATGTCCCCTTGGTTGTTAGGGGACCTCGGTTAACCTCATGACAACATTTCAAATACTTGAATCGGATGACCTGACGTACCCCTTCATCGAATTTTTGGGATGAAATCGGGGCAACAGGAAACGTCACGTGAGCATCTTATCTTTGTGACTTACTGAGTTTGTATCGAAGGCCCGCACCAACCTTTCCGTCTAGTACTCCCTTCGGTAGTCGATTCAGCAACATTCCCGACGGGGAGTAAAATCGACCGGAAACATCGACTCTCATTCCTTTGTTGCACTCGCGGTCAGCGGTACGTTCGTCCTCTTGGCTTTGGTTGCCTGTTCCTTTTTTCGTACGGCCTATCCTTCTCGCTCATTTCCAGAAAGTCCAGCGGCAATCTCTTCAGGACATCTTCGAGGGTTGCGTCCGGCAGTTTCTCATTATGTTGCATTTTGCCACGATCATACGTCTGCATGCTGATGCCCTGGCTTCCCTGTATGATTATTATTTTGAACAGCCTGGTCTTGTAGCCTTGAGGTATTGTAATGAAATATTCGGTTTTCCCTTTGGACAACCTGGGCTTTATGCCGTGAGACTTGGCCTCTTCCGCCCGCTTCAAGATTGCCTCGAACAAATCCTCGATTGCCACCATCGCTTTTCACTCCGGAATGCGGACACCCAATGGGGCTATGCGCCCAACCTGTCGAAGGAAGTTCTTCTCGAGATATATAATGTCATCCTTCTGCATAGAGCACCTCCGCCTCGGCCAGCACCCGATCCTTTAACCTGCGGTTGAGGTACTTGGGATTGACGACATCCACCTTCCTACCGCCGAGCAGGGTGGACAGGTCCTCCTCAATGTCCACGATTTCCCATCCTGGGGTATGGTCCGGTGCGAACTCCACGAGAACATCCACGTCGCTGTCCGGTCCAAAATCGTCCCGTACTGCCGAACCAAAGCAGGCCATCCACCGAATATGACGACGGCGGCAAAACGCCGTGAGCTTCTCCTTAGGAATATCTATGTGTATCACGTTCATACCTCGCCGGTTTTCAAGAAATGGTTCTTGTAACGGTCCGGAGCCTTTCTTACCTTATCACTCACTTGCCCACAAGCCTTTATCTTTTCAAGCCTTTTGATCCGCGTAGATTTTATTATAGGGATTCTCAAAAATGATCGCGAAAAAGATGGGGATTTGGTGGCGACGTGCATCTTGTGTGGGACCGGGATCGACGGAATTTCCGGTAGCGACCGGCCTCCCCGCGTTTCGCGGGGTCAATTATATTTCGCACCGGCAGAGACGCCGGTGACTACCAAAACCGCGAGGGTGAGTGCCAGTCGCCCGTACAGATTCTTCCACGATCCGCTTTCTTGCTCGGCCAGCGTTCCGATTTCAAGTGGCGCACCAGGACGCCGGACGCTCGGCGTGTTTGCAGGGATGAGAATGGACTCTTCGAAAAAGCTGTAACGCTAATCTACGACAAACCAACCTATGAGGCACCTTTGACAGCCAAACTCATTTCTTGGCAAGAAGATCAAGCCCATCAACGCATGCTCGGCATGCAAAGACGTCGGCCTTTTCTCCCCCGGGCATCTTAGCCCAGCCACCCTTTTCAATGAATTCAACTTTCTCCCGCATCTCTAATTTCCCGAATTCTTTGAGTCTCTCCTCATGCTTCGGTTCCTTCATAAATTGGGCGACGCAGATCGCTGCTTGATTCGCCAACACCGCTTCTTTGCTGATCCTTTCGGTCGAGGCGGTGGTTTTCCAGCCGCCCCATGCAAAGCCGATGATTATTGCGATAACTGCCCCAAGCACCATACCCGAAATTCCATACTTTAGTTTCCCTTCAGCTCCTGGTTGCATTGATAATACCTCCTTGAATTATGTTGTGATATTTTCTCGTACGATGACCTTGCAACCAATGGGTTGGATGAGGTCATCGAATCCGGCCAGTATCTGACCGTTTTTCCCATATGAAACGGAATTATGCGGCGGTGTTGCCATTCGGGGGGCGTTTGGAGCTGTGCCCCGGTCGGAGGGTGGTACCGTGATCCCGGAAAGTCCCAGTGCGGTCTTTCGCAGGACCCGTCAGACACAAAATCGTGGTCACGTTGATGAAAAATGGCCTATTCTATCCTCTTATTGAGGATACCTGACCGCGCGGCCCCGGTCAAGTACAATGTTTTCGCCGGCCCGCACCCGAACACAGCCTGGTAGAGTCGTGCCGAGGGCAGGCGTGGATGCCACAGATGAACACACGATCTGTCTTAAAACCCCAACAGCTCGCAATAGCTTTGAACAGCATATAGCGTTTGTCCAAAATGCTGTCCGATTTGCCTTGGCGCGATTTGAGACGATCCTGGTTCATCTCGTCGTGTCATTGCGAGGAATGAAAGCGACGAAGCAATCTCCTAAGCTTCTGCTGAGGGGATTGCCACGGGCTGACGCCCTCGCAATGACAACTTT
>JBKQRG010000109.1:0-13333 GCA_052144015.1 Desulfomonilaceae bacterium | reverse complement strand
AGATTGCTTCGCTCCGCTCGCAATGACAGTGTTTGGCGCCTCATAACTGAAGGAATGCGGTACTACCGCCAAATGGCTTGCGGGTGAAGAGCCGACTTGATAAGCTGAATACGGATTTGGCTATTTCATGAGGTTTAAGCCATTGGATGAACAAAAACTGACTAAAAAACAACAGGATTGGCTGGCGCTCTCGAGAAATATCGGACCCGGGCCGATGACCAAAAGTGAACGGGAGGCGCTGGAAAAGCTTTATAAAAAAATGCTTCCGCGCGAGCAGCAGGAGCTTTTCGAGTACATTCGGGAGCATTTTGGTGAAACGCAAACGGAACCGGCTGACACGGAGGACCTTATTTCGGTTATGCAGCGTAAAATTTGGACTCCCCCCTCGCCCGCGCTCCGGGCAGCGCTATCCCGAACCGGCGCTCCTCGACCGCGGCCCGACAAGGACCGGCCATGACTCGTAACCGAGAGAGCATTTCACCGCAGAGTACCCGGAGAGAGCAGCGAAAGAAAGAGTGAAACAATGCGGGGGAACTCGTGAGGAGATTTAAATGCTGGATATAGCCTTTATTCGGAATAATCAGGACGCCATACGCGATGGCATGCGCAAAAAAAAGATGACCATGGATCTGGATGAACTGCTGTCAATTGATGATGAATTGCGCAAGCTGCGGGCTGAAGTGGAAAAATTCCGTGCCGATCGGAACCGTATTTCCAAGGAAATCTCGAAGCTGAAAGGCGAAGATAAAGACCGGGCGGTCGCGGAAGTCAAAATGGCAAAAGAGGGACTTACCGATAAGGAGCCCAAACTGCGGGATGCGGAAATCCGTTTTGAACAACTGATGTTACTGGTCCCGAATCCGCCATTGCCCGTGGTGCCCGAAGGGGAATCAGAAGAGGACAATGTGGAGGTGCGACGGTTCGGTTCGCCCCCGGAATTCGATTTCCCTCCAAAAGATCATCTCGAGCTCGCTGAAGGCCTGGACATTCTTGACATGCCCAGAGCAGTTAAATTCGCGGGCGCGCGGATGTACTGCCTAAAAAATGAAGGCGCTATGCTGGAATTTGCGCTTTTCAAATTCACCCTGGATCATCTTGTCTCCAAAGGGTTTCATCCCATGATCGTCCCGCAGCTTGTACGCCGCGAAGCTATGATAGGAACAGGCTTTTTCCCTCTCGGGGAGGAGGACACATTTTTCATAGAAAAAGACCAGCTTTATTTAATTGGAACATCCGAAGTCGCGCTCGTCTCATACCACATGGACGAGATACTGAATGAAAAGGAATTGCCAAAGCACTACTGCGGTTACTCAAGCTGCTTCCGCCGAGAGGCCGGTTCTTACGGGCGGGACACACGTGGCTTCTACAGGCTCCACCAATTCAATAAGGTTGAACAAGTCACGGTCTGTGTGAATGACCCAGAGGTCTCCAGACAGGAGCATCAGATATTGCTTAATAATTCCGAAGAGTTAATGCAGGCGCTCGGGTTGCCGCATCGTGTGGCGCTGGCTTGCGGAGCTGAAGTCGGTCAGGGACAGGTGATCAAGCACGAGATAGAAACATGGATGCCGAGCCGAGGGAAATACTCAGAAACTCACTCCTGCTCATCCTTACACGAATTCCAGGCAAGGCGGCTGAAAATCCGGTGGCGAAGCAAAGAAGGTAAGACTCAATATTGCCACACTCTAAATAACACGGCAGTGGCGTCGCCTAGGATATTGATACCGTTGTTGGAGAATTTCCAAAATGCCGACGGCAGCGTCACCATTCCACCAGCGCTCCGGCCGCTCATGAACGGCATGGAACGGATCGAACCGAAAACATGAGTTTGGCAAGAGTCGTATCGGGGAGGCCCTTTTGCAAAAGGGGCCTCCCCGGACCCCTCCCCAAAAACTCCTATTATTTTCTGTGCTTGTCGGCTGAGGGCTAAAAGCGTGAGCGCACAGGTGACGACTAGGCAGACCTGTGTTTCAGCTTCGAAAGGAATGCTCGCTGAGCGAGCGCAATAGTTAGAAGTTTTTGAAGGAGGTGCAGGAGGAAACTTTTTGCAAAAAGTTTTTCTCCTCATGTCTTCGTCCCAATGATAACATTAAAGAAAAATGCCGATCGGAGAGTGCGCAGAGGCCATCTCTGGGTCTTCTCCAATGAAATAGCGGAACCCGCGGTCTCGGAGCTGGAGCCGGGCTCGATCCATGAGGTACGTGACCGCCGCGGCGAATTCCTGGGCATGGTCTATGCCAGCCCGTCCAGCCTCATTGCTGCGAGGATCTTATCCAGGAACAAAGTGGCCATAGACCGCCTGTTCTTTCATGAGCGAATCTTATCGGCTCTGCAGAGGAGATCGCGTCTCTTCCCGGATAAAGATTTATACAGGCTTGTTTATGGAGAATCCGATTTCCTGCCCGGTCTCATTGTGGACAGGTACGGCCGCTTTCTTGCAGTACAGAGCCTGACCTCGGGAATGGATCGCTTTTTGGAAGATGTGTTGGAAGCTCTAGCAAGCATTTTAGAGCCTGAAGGCATTTATCTTCGTAATGACTCACCCTTCAGAACTATGGAGGGACTTCCTCAGGAAAAGAAACCGGCTTTCGGAACCGTTCCGGAGAGCGTCAACATAAATTCGCACGGCCTGGATTTCATGGTGGACATAGAGAACGGGCAAAAGACCGGGTTCTATCTGGATCAGGAAGCGAACCGTTCTCTCATGAAGCAGTACGTTTCGCCGGGAGCAACTGTCCTGGACCTGTTTTGTTACACCGGGGCGTGGGGATTACACGCGATTTCCGCGGGAGCAGCGGAAGTGACCGCGGTCGATTCGAGTCGCGCGGCGCTGAAATTGGCCGAGTCCAATGCTGAATTGAACGGCGTGCAGGAGCGATTCCATGCCGTCAAAGATAACGCCATTGATTTCTTGAAAAAATCTGCCCGAAGCTGGGACATGATCGTATTGGACCCGCCCGCATTCATAAAGAGCCGCTCACAGATTAAAGAAGGCCTTAAGGGATACATTGACCTGAATCGCCGTGCGCTCGCTAAACTGAGGCCCGAAGGGATTCTGGTCACCTGCTCATGTTCGCATCACATGGATCGAATTACTTTTGAAGAGATGTTGTTGACTGCATCCAGGCAAAGCGGCCGTGAACTCCGCATCTTGGACACCCGCGGACAAGGACCCGACCACCCTGTCCTGCTTTCCATGCCCGAAACAAGCTACCTGAAGCTCATTGTAGCCCAAGCCGTCTAATGCCAAGATTCTTTTGAAGCGTGACTTCTGATCGGGGAGGGACTTTTTGCACAAAACTATCTCAGTCCAATCTTAAAAGACCTCGCCTTTCCAACCGGCGCTAGTGCAACATTTCGGCTCTTTTGGGCTTCAACATTTCCAGCAGTTCATGTATATCAATTGAAACGGGCGGTTCTCCTTCGAAACCGAATACGCAGGTATTGCCGGAGTTAATGGCGAAAGCAAAATATCCGTCCGTATATTGAGCTATAAGGGTAGCCCCGGTGCAAGGCGCGTCCGTCACTACCATGTCTTTGTCCAGCACGAGGGTCATCAAGACCTGTTCGTCGTTCATGCTTCGTGCTCCTTCTTTCCCTGTATATGGTCATGGTGGCATGGGCCTCCATATGTAAACGACTTTATCACAAATCATAGTATTTTTCAATAGGTGGCATCGGTTTCAGCAATAACCCATAGTCCTCATTTCTGTACTTTATTTCGTGTTTGGCATCCTGTATTTCATCTGCTACTATTGGATACTACGCAAGTATGTTAGAATTATAGCCACTCCGAAATGGTGGAAAATCCCAATGAGCAGTCTTCGTAACGTGATTGAGTGAAGTTGGGAGGTAAGGATTTTGAGGGGATTTATGCAGGCCATTAGCTGCTTAGGGGTAATTCTATTAGTTATTCAGATTGGGGTTCCGCCTTTCAGTGTGGCAACTGATCAGGAAACTACTGTTCCGGAACAAGCGACCAAAAAATCCTCGGCCTTTGAAACGGATCTGCTCGAAATATTCTCAAAAGAAGCAGGGAAAGATGTTGCGCTGACAAACATCCCACCATTATATGTGGAACCCCAGATGCCCGGAGAAGGCATTTGGGTAAAACAAGAGTTATCAGAAGGGGATAATTCCTCTCCACTCATTTACAAAACTTTCTATCGTCCCAGCAGCGAATACCCTAATGCAGTAGCGTACATGATGCTTCTCAATATGAAGCAGATTTCGCCGAAGATGTATCTCGGATCTGCAGAACCGTATTGGAAGGATTCCTGCCCTCGACTAGAAACCGCGGACCAGTCTCGCCTTTTGGCTATTACCAACGCCTTGTGGATAACCAAGCACGCTGGAAGAGGAGGAATAATCATCCAGGGTGAAGTCTTGAAACAAATGGAAAAGGGAGTTGCGACGATAGTTTTCTACAAGAATGGTTCAGTAGACATCATTGAGTGGAGCGATCAAATTCCTGTTTCAGAAGTTCAAGATGCGCGGCAATTATTGCACCTTATTGTTAAAGACGGCCAGATACTAACTTCCATAGTCAGGAGAGGAGTACTACTTTCCGCGGAGATCGGACTCGGTTCCCTCTTGAATGAAGAACAGCCGATAATGATGGTCCCGGCGTCCGCTCCGGGAGACAAACCGACATCCAAGATGAACTTCACATCAGGAGATCTTTGGTTTCTGGCTACTCGCAGTGCCTTCGGCATCAGACCTGATGGAAACCTGGTGTTTGCCGTAGGACATCATATCAGCACCGCTGATCTGGCAAAGGCGCTGGCGCTGGCTGGATGTGTACGAGGCATTCATGGAGACGCCAACCCCGGCAACTGTCTTGGTGTCCTCTATTCCCGTGATACAGCCGGGAAAATAGCGGATAAAATTCGCCTGTCGCCTGCTCAGAATAAAAATACGGTGGATCGATATCTGAAAGGAGTTCCTCAAAAAGATTTCTTTGCTTTTTTTAGGCGCACACCCGAGGGAAACTAATTTTGGCCAAAAGAGAAAGGCTGAGGAAAACCTTTTGCAATTGCAAATGAGCCCCCGGAATTCTTGCGGAGCAGAAGAAATAGTCCAATTCGGCTGATTAGTTGAGTTCGGAAGTTTCAGGTATTCCCAATACCGGGTAAAGTTCCATGGGTTTCTCTATCCCCTTGAGCGGCACGGTCCTCGCCGGTCCCAATTCCATATCTCCGTCAATCCTCTCTCGTACTGCTTGAGTTATCAAGATCTCGCCGCCATTTCGGTCCGTTTGGGATTCAACTCGGAAAGCAATATTGATGGCGCTCCCAATCGCGCCATATTTCTTGCGTTCCTCGGAACCAATGTTCCCCACAACCAAGCGACCGCTGTTGATACCTATTCCCATTCGCAATTCCGGTAATCCAAGAACGAAATTTCCATTGTTCAGTTCAGGCATAGCCTTCTGCATATCCAGGGCACACCGAACAGCTCTTTCTGCCGCATCTTCGATAAACCGAGGAGCGCCGAACAACACAAGAATCCCGTCTCCGGTGAACTCATCGATCGTTCCACCATGTCTCATAATGATCTTAACCATTTTATCCAAGTATCTGTTAATTACCTTAAGGACGACAGGAGGTTCCAAGGCTTCTCCCATTGGGGTGGAGCCCCTAAGATCCGACACCAGGACTGTGATGTCCCTGACTTCTCCCGTAAGATTGATTCCTCCAGGCGATTTTAGGATTTCCGCGACAACATCATCGCTCATATATCGTCCAAACGTCTCCCGAATCTGGCGCCGATCTTTCTCGGTCGAAACGGCACGAGAAATCAAGAATCCGGCCGCTGCCGGCAGAAAGACGAAAGAAGACTCAGCCACGGGAATATCCAATAGTCTCCAACCAAAAAGTAAGATAAGGAAAAGGGCATAGATGCTATATAAAGCCAAATACAGCACTACCGCACGATAAAAGCGAAGCCTGAGCGCCCCAGCCAAAGGCCCCAGGAAAATAATGACCGAAACAAGGACCGGTACAGGAAAAGCCCCAAGTTCGTGAATAAACCTGCCAGTGAGTATCGTATCCAACGCGCTGGAATGTATTCTGCTAAGCACAATTGGCTCTTCCTCCACGGGACTTGCGCCCATATCGGTGGATCCAGACCAGGCGACGGAAACAATGACTATTTTGTCCTTGTACCTTTCTAATATCTCGCGATCCTCGTGTTTTTCGAGCACGTCCCAGACCGGATAATGCTTAAAATTTTCCCAAACGTCACGCGGCCAATTTAGGAGCATGCGTCCCTGAGAATCGACAGGGATTTCTATGGTCCCGCCGGGATGATGGATTTCAATCTGATTCCTTTTGAAAACGATTTTCTTTGGATCCGCATTTAGATAGGTCACCAATGAGGCTAAACTAAGGCTGGGTACAAGGCGATTTTTTAGACCTACGAAGAGCCGAGTCCGGCGATAAATCCCATCTTCATCAGGGCTAGCATTGATATGACCAAGCCCCTTAGTTCCCGTTGTAATGTCCGATAATGGGATGGTGGAGTCTCTCGGATCTTCAAAAGTCAGAAATTTGAATTCCGACGGCGCAGAGATGGCCCAGGCCTTTTCATATACACACGCTATTTTCCTTAGTGTTGTCGGGTCGGGGAGTTCGGCTCTTGACTCCGGATCGTTTTTGATGAAGGCAGTGGCCATTATAACACGGCCCGACTTGGAAACGGCCTTGGCTAATGCTTCATCTCCTTCTTCGCTCCGTCCTCGTGAAGCATACATGATGTCGAAGACGATTACTTTGGCGCCCAATTCCGTAAGCCTGTCAACGATTCGGGCGCTTAATGCTCTATCCCAAGGCCACTGGCCGTATTTTTTAATACTCTCATCGTCAATGTCCAGGTGCACGATCTCGGTATTGTGTCCCGATTTGGCAAATAGGGACAACTTCAAATCGTATATTTTGTTGTTTAACCATCGAAACGGCTGCGGCGCGAGATAGATTATGAAGGGCGACAGGACAGCCCACAAGATACTAAGCAAGACCCCTATCAGCAGGATTCTACGACCGTCCCAACCTGACGAAAATGCCATTCCTTAGGCGCTCCGACGCACCCTACTCGTTTAGTACTCAGTTATTGGTTCTCCTTCATTTCGAGGAGAACAGTGAGGCAGGTGTCCCCACAATGCCGTAAATCACCGGCAAGGTGTAAATTCCACCTGCAATCTTCAATGCTGATGGAGATTGCTCCACTTCGCTCGCAAGGATAATCTTCAAAATCCTGCAACTGGATGTTAATCGTTTCTCAAACCAGTTATTCTTTCCCAACTTTTTCCTCTTCGGGTTTGAGGCCTTGACCGCCCGTGACCCCTCCGGGTTTCACACTTTTGGGCGCCATGAGTTCGAGAGTAATCCCACTGCTGCCGGCAGCCTTTAAAATAACGGCTTGTCGATTAAAGCCGTCATCCTGAGCTAGATTTTCGATTTTCGCGGCAAGGGCCGCAAGTTGCGCACTATCTGTATGAGGAATTCTGATTACGGGTTGGCTTTCGGGGGTTTTAAAAGGATCCAGTTTGAAAGGTTTTGAGGATGCATAAAAAATAATCACGGCTTCCTTGATTTTTTCACTCGCAGTCACTTGAATACTCGAATCAGGCCCGAACAAAGTGTAGGTCTTACCAGGGAGAATGAGGTTATCAGGAGATTCTCCGTTTGGAAACAAAACCGTGACGTCTCCTTTCGGAGATACATTGAGCGCCATGACGTAGGCTTTGCGAGACGTCTCGAAATTCAAAATAATCGGTTCTCCTTGCGAGAAGGTTTCGCCCTCCTTTTTTTGGGTCCAAACCTTTAGCCCGATTTCATTTGGTCCTTTCTTACCGGCCGACATCCAGACCTGCCTGGGGTCTGAATTGCTTTCCGAAGCAGCAAATACGGCGATTGAATTCAGCAGAACATTGCCTACGAAAATGCTCAAAATTACAATAATTTTCCAAGATGCCTTCATGGACCAAGACCCCCTTCTTTTCGGTAAAGCGTTGACCTCCTACCTACTTGACTCGAGCGTTCACTTACTGCTGGAAAATTAGTGGCCAAAACCCAATAAATGTGACAGCCTCAAGACTCCTTTTGCAATTCAGCCAGCTGTCCTGAAGACAAGAATTGAACCGATCGCCGGCCGTTACCATTCCGGTTGGGTAATGCGAGAGAACTATTCACCTCTTACAAGCTCTCTCTTCTCCTGAAACTGCCTGCAAGCAGCATTATTGAACCTCTCCTACCAGTATAAACGGGGCCCAGAAGAATGGATGATCGTAACCCGCCTGACGGATATCTGATCTTGCCAATCTCAGCGCTTCGAGTCTCGTCTTTCCCGATTTCAAATGTTTAAAGAAATTCTCCACGAGGGTTACCGAAGAGCGCTCGGCGACGCTCCACATGCTCATTAGCACACTTCGAGCACCGGCGTATTGAAAAGACCGCCCCATGCCCATGGTTCCTTCACCCGAAATTCTTTTTCCCAGACCTGTCTGACACGCAGTCAGGGCTACTACTTCGGCACTCATTTTCAGACCGGCTACTTCGCTCATTCGAAGATAACCATCAGTTCCCGCAGGAATCAGTGAAAGTATCAGAACCGGCTCCATAATGCCGGGCAAATCACTCCCAAAATAACCGTGGGTGGCGAAAATTATCTGTTCGTAGTTGGTTAAACCGAGTGCAACTTGTTTCAGGAACTTATCCTTGCTCGCATCCAGGCCCGTATGACATTCGGCGCTTCCGCCGTACATCGCAGCCAGATTCTGTGCTAGCGTTGACGTCAGAGGCAGTCTTGGAATCTTTTCGCCGGAAACGGAATCCTCCGCCGTAGCGTTCATGAGATCGATGTGGTGCTGCTTGATTGTGGGTGCCGGCTCTCTCTTGTCAGTAGTTTTCGCCCGCGTGTCCTCAGCCTGGAAGACCGGATCAGCATATAGCAGCAGTTTACCATCTTGGTTCTCACTTTTTCCATGGATCCGGGCAAGCGTCAATGCGGTAGCAGATTGGTAATATGATATAGGATTACGGTCTCCCACGAATTCAGCGCCTATCGTGTAGGGAATCTCCTTATCCTCCGCGATCTTACCGTTATTGCTCATGGGCAACATCTCAAACGGAATGACGCCCAGCGAATCATCCGGAATCACGACTATCGGACGATTGGCGGGTATGGTAGATAAAGCATCGGCAAGGATCAGATCGTACAACCGCTTCCCCGCGGTAAAATCGAAAGCCCGCAACTTGTTCTTTATATCATCCCCTGGTGTGATCTCCACAGGTTCACGAAACCTGCGCACAAGACCGTCGATCTCTTTCCTTGTGATCGGCTTAAAATGGCAGCTTACGAGATTCTTTCCCTTTGCTACGTATATCAGTATCCCAGGATCGGTCACATGGTACGCGAGCGTCCATTCGTCATCTCGCAATGCAGTTTTATTCAAATCCATCGGCTGAGGATAATGTGTGGCCGCAAACAGAGGATACCGATCTCGAAGCATATCCACGTGCGCGGCAAATTTTTCTTTGATCTCTTTGACCTGAGGCTCAAGAGAGGCAATTTGATCTTTGTTTTCGTTTTCATAGGCATTCTGAAGGTTCTTTGTCAGAGAAGCCAGTTCGTCCGTGAGTGATGCGTCTTGGTCGCGAATATCCGGAGGTATGTCGTATCCTCCATATTCCGCTCTTCTCGATATTGCTTCAGCAAAAATCCTGGCCCTGGTGTATTCCGATTCCTTGAATGCCTCCAAGGGTCTCTTCATCTTCACTAGAATTCTGGCAAGGCCTTCATACGGCGTTGTTCTGTAGAAGCCTTCTATTTTCACATCGAAAAATGTTTCCCGTTCGGCGGGGCTGAGAGCGGATCTGATAGCCTCAGTGTATTCGACTGCCTTACGATAGTACTCCGCGGCCTTAGGATCGTCGCCCATACCTTCGTAGGCTAAGCCAAGCCCAGTGCAAGACGTGAACAGATTACGGGCGCTTCTGTTCAACTCGGCGGATTGGAACAACCGCTCATAGCATTTCTTGGCTGAAAGATAATCGGCCTTGACCAAATACAGTCTGCCGAGTGGACCGGGGTAACCGGATTCCTGTATGAAGGGTTCGGCCTTCTCAGTGTCCCCCATATCCAAATATAGATCGCCTATATTGCGGCACGCAGCACGTGTTGGTAGGCCTATCTTTTTGCAAATCTCCAGCCCTTGCTGAAAATAATTTAGGGCTTTATCGTATTCTCCGGATGTCTGATAAATAAGGCCAAGGTTTTCAAGTACGTGCGCTTCTCCTTTTGTAATGCCCATTTTACGAAATTGCTCCAGCGCCTGTTCAAATAACGATGTTGCCTTCTGGTATTGACCCCTTGAGCTAAAAATCGCCCCCATGTCTACAAGTATTCGTGATTGGTGCAGTGCGATGCCGGTCGTTTTCGAGAGTGCCAATCCCTCTTCGAAACGAGCCAATGCGTCGCGATAGCGCCCCCACTCAGCGTAAACTTTGCCTTGACTAATAAGGGCTTGTGTTTCCCTCCTTTTGTCACCATATAGCCGTGCCCTATCCAATGTTTTCTGATAATAATCGGATGCAATCCGGTACTTACCTTGAGCAAAGTACAGGTCTCCAAGCCCACCCAATGCTTCTTGCTCAATTCTTGGCTTCCTGATCTGCTCGCCGGTGGAAAGCGCCTTTTGAAGATAATCCGCCGCCTGGGAGTATTGACCGATCAGCGTGTACACAACTCCGGTTTCCTGCCTGATGTACGCCTCTATTTCAGGATTCTTGATTTCCGAAGCAGCTTGCAACCCTCTTTGAAGATGCTTTAAGGCTTCATCATATCGGCCCTGAAATTTGCAAACCTCTGCCCAGTTCCAAAGCGCCCATGCCACGCCGGTCTTGTCCCCGCAATCTTCCGCTATTTTAACCGCTTGCGAGATGTCCTTCAGCGCTATTTCATATTGGCCTCGAGCTTTGTGCACGTTACCGATATTCCTCGTCGCCGCAGACAAGGCTGTACAGTTGCCGCTCTTCTTCGCCTCTTTGATCGCCTTTTCATTGTATTCCAATGACTTGTCAAGCTCGCTGCGCCACAGGTGAATGAGCCCCAGCTGCACGTAAGCTCGGGCCGCGGCCCTAGCTATATCTTTTTTCTGTGCAATCCTTAAGGCTTCTTGCAATTTGGAAATCGCCGTGTCCAGTTCCGCTTTTGTACTTCCTTCTCTTGTGAGGGCTTCAGCCTGATCGAACAAGGCTTTGATCCGTGCTGCTTCGGCGCCGATGGCTCCATGAGCTCCTGAACGCTGTTTCCCTTTATCGGAATCAGAATCCGAAGCCTCCTGCTCTAGTAGCCTTTTCCCTTGGCCTTCCGCCCCTATCTGATTTTTGTTCTTTCCCCAAGGGCCCTTACAAAACGAGGGTTGTGAACTCAGCACAAGGCCTGAAATCAGTAGCCCCATAATAAGAATTAGACTTTTTGATCGTATGATCATTCGGATCTCTTCCTGTGAAAGCCGGCATTGAACCAGAATTAACGTTTCCGACTTGAGGTCCTGGAGGATAGGTGAATTGCTTGTTTCACCGGCTTATGCGAAATTCTTCGCGTTTTTTTGGGCCTATTTTACGAGTCAGACTAAACTGTAACGGGCTAATATTATACGATTGTTGACGGCCCGAACAGGAGCGATTTTACAGAAGTTTTATTTTTGTTGCAATGCATTTGGGGATTTATAAGAAATGCTTTCCGATTGGAAATATGCTCTCAGTCCGGCTGGTCCTCAGAATTGTGGACCTTGGCTACTGAGCTTCGATGACAACGATCGCGCAAGCGAATCCGGCTGTGTGAGTCAGAGAGACATGGATAGCCGATACATTCATGGAATCGGCTAGAACCAACGCTTGTGCTAAGAGGTGTATTGTGGGCTGGGTCCTCTCGCCGCCGCTAACTATTATGGCGGCAGGCGTTATTCCTCTGGAAAAACCTGTCCCGAACGCCTTAACGGCAGCTTCCTTGGCCGCAAATCGGGCAGCGTAAGCTTCCACAGGTCTGGCAGCTTTTTCGCAGACGGTGATTTCTTCAGGGCGGAATACTCTTTCGATGAACCGTCTGGCCCACGGTCGGTCGAGAATCCGCTGCATACGCGGTACTTCCACCAAATCGACTCCAACCCCGAGTATCACGATTCGACCCTCTCCCTGAGAATCGCGTCAACAACCTTACAAGCTTGGACCGTGTACGCGGCATTGTGAGCCCTCACAATTGAGGCCCCCCTCATGACGGCCGCAGTAATTGCTGCCACGGTTCCTATATCGCGCTCCGCTGGAATCGGTTGATCTAAAATTTTTCCAAGAAACGCTTTTCTGGCGGGCCCTACCAAAAGATGTTTTCCAAGATCTTTGAATATTTCCAACCGATTCAGCAGGAAAAGATTTTGATCGAACGTTTTGCCGAACCCAATTCCCGGATCTATAATAATCTTTTCAGGGGAGACACCGGCACGCTCCAATACAGTGATCCTTTCTCGAAAGAAATTGTGAATATCCTTGGGAAAGGATTCGTAACGTATTTCCTTCTGCATCGTCTTGGGCGAGCCGAGCATGTGCATCACAATCACGGCAGAACCGGATTCCCGCGCCAGATCTATCATACTTGGATCATCTCGAAAACCTGTTATGTCATTAATTATCTGGGCGCCGGCTTCAATGGCAATGTCCGCAACGGGCCGGCGTCGAGTATCGATCGAGATCACCGCATCCGGCCGCTTCTCAAGAATACCATGAATTACAGGCTGAATTCGGTTTATTTCTTCCTCAATATCAATTGGTGAGGAACCCGGACGGGTCGATTCGCCGCCTACATCAATTATATCGACGCCGATTTCCAACATTTTCAGAGCCGCGCTGATAGCCACTCCCGGATCAAGGTGTTTGCCGCCGTCGGAAAAGGAATCCGGCGTTGTATTCACAACGCCCATGACCAGAGTGTAAGCTGACGGATCCAATATACAAGAAGGCAGTGGAATTGGTGGTAGGCTCATGGATTCATTGAAATCGTGATGTCGACAAAGAGTAGGGGCAACTGGTGAGTCGCTCCCATTGGATTAATTTCTGCTGCATTCATTAGAAAGGGCTGTGAAATTTCAGGATGTATTTTCTCCCCTTCTCCCAACCAGGGGAAAGGGTGTCAAATCCCCCTCCCGGATAGGCTGATCCTTACCCACAACCGGGGTTGCTGGACACCGGAGGTGTTTGAGGATGTGGGACGACGAAGGGAGCCATGAATTGATAGACGCCGGCGATGTCGTCGAGCCGCTGAAGGCCGAGCCAGAGGG
>JBKQRG010000108.1:0-4430 GCA_052144015.1 Desulfomonilaceae bacterium | reverse complement strand
GACAAATTCTGCAATTTTGTCGCAAGAACTGCTTCAGACGGCTTTGATTACGGACGTGGTCATCCGCATCGAAGGTGGTATTCCACATAACTTTACCGTCAGATATGTACCCGCACGGGCCCGATATGGATTCACCGTACATGCGTGTCAGTTCGCAGGAATTCTCCTGGACGTTATTTCCCGGATAGAAGAACAGAATTACAATCTCCGGACGCAGAGGTTTAAGGAAGGCTTTGTAAACAAATAGCTCGTAAGTTGTGCCGTATGAATTTATGGAGGCGTTTAATGTCCGACGGTCAAGAATTTTGGCGAGTATGGAAGCGGTATCGAGATCCACAGGCACTTCGATGGCTTCCATAAATGAGTCACCCAAAATCGCTATCTTGAAGTCATCATTGCGCTCGAATTCACGGTCCCTGAAGCCTTCGGAATTGAACTCGATCGGCGATATCCTGAAACAGGTGGTCTCAAACGAAGCCGTAGAATTTGGAATTCTTGTAAAGCCCACTACATCATGCGCATGAAGTGGTATTCTGACGTACGTTCCCTGCACGGGCAGAATTCTCACAAGCACTTCCGCTAACGAGAAAGCCACCGCCACCCCGATGAAAATGGCCAGAAGCTTCTTGCCCAACTCTCCTAACCGTACCACCATCCGCAGCGGCTCCCTTCATAGTGACACAAATATCAATTTTTTCGACATGTCGATCTCTGGAATTGTGCGGCGGCCTTGCCATTTCGGGCGGTCTGCGGGGCTATAACGGGCGAGGGATGGTTCCCTGAACCCCTAAAAGACGCCCTATGGTCCCCCACAAGACTCGGTGGCGGCAAAACAGTCGTCACGTTGCTAGACAAGCCTGTTCATCCAGGGATTGCATAATAACAGGGCTTCTATGAATGGACAAAGAAAAAGGTAGTGTCATAGTTTTGAAAAATCATGCCATTTTCAGACAAAGCGCAGCACAGCCGCAATTTGCTCAAATATGAAAGATACCCACTGACCTGAACCAATTAGCGCGTTTATTATGGATACCAATAACGGCATTTTGTGTGTTGAGGCGCGCAATCTTCGGGTCAATGAGTTCCCCCGTTTACTTGTGCGCGGTAACTACTTCGTTCCGTTTTATTGTGGCTAGATCATGGAATAAGACGATAAGACTTGAGCATGCTATGAATGGATTCGGCTGCCAGCCTGTGCCCAAGAGGTGTCCAATGGGCATCCCATGGAATATGTATATCCTCGCAACGTAACCCAATACTCCGCGACCTTTCCAGAAGAGCGTCATTCAAATCAAGATAATCGAAAGAGTGCTCTCGGGCAAATTCTTTAAGCCAAGCATATCGTTTTGCGAGGAAATCACTTTTTGTTTTGAAAGCCGGGGATTCCCGGGCAAGAAACGTCCACACTCCGGAAGGGCTCGTTAATAAGAAATGACTTCCGTCCTCCTCACAAATTGTTCTAAAGTTCAGCAGCGCTTTCGCCATGACTCTCCTCGCATGATCGTACTTTGGAGTGTCAAATGCCTCAAGAGGTTCCGACAAGGAGGTTTCAGAAGCGCAAGCATTCTGCGGTGACAAGAAGCGCTCCCAAGGAGTGTGCGTTTTGGCATCCAATTGGCGGCAAACCAATTTGAAGAGCGCCAGATTTGAAAAAAAATTCGTAACCGCGCACCATGGCTCCGCACAGATGCACGTTACCCATTTCGGTGGTGGTATCTCAAGGAGTTCACCATTTTTCAGGTCGAGGAAATTCTTTGATTGTAACGGGCTCAATTCTTGAACATTCTCTTCAAAGTCATTGGACACCGTTACACAATGAATTACGATATGAGGCTTGAATTTCCTGACAAGATTCCGGTACAGAGGAATCTGCTCCGCTTGGCTCGTCCCGGATATGCCGAAATTCATAACCACCACATCTGAACCGATGCGTTTTTCGAGTACACTGGTAACCAACTCGTCAAATGCGACTTCCCGACCTTCTATATAAGAATCCCCCAGAATAGCGATCCGGGTTTCGCCGGCATTTTTCTCAAATGGCCAGTTCGGTCCTCGAAAGCCATATTTATTATAAGTCACTGTATTGTACACCCAGGGACTGCTGACGACCTGTGTAGAGTTAGGCTCATTCGTGATGAGCCCCAATTGAGGTGAATAGAAGACATTTCTTCTAGAATGCACGTGAGGAATCAATTTTCGAGGCAAATGATCAACTATTATCTCGGATATGGTCAGAACGCAGACAACTGAAAATGTAATTGATAGAATCTTGAACAGCAGCAGTTTACTAATTGTGAACCTTCTGCAGCCCATATCTCACTTCCTGACTTGCGCCCTGGTACTAACCTGAA
Organism: Desulfomonilaceae bacterium; assembly: GCA_052144015.1. GTDB lineage: Bacteria > Desulfobacterota > Desulfomonilia > Desulfomonilales > Desulfomonilaceae > DATJPW01. Next base: position 2,079 of record JBKQRG010000108.1, on the reverse strand, counting down.
TTATCCAGTATCAGGCAACTCGGGAACGATCAATCGTGGGGATAATCAGATATGAACTCCCCGTGTAAATGACCTGTTTCACTTCGGCAACGTTAATTGCTTTCTCAAACATCCGTTATCGCGTGACTCGTGAATTGAATCTGATCACAAATAAGCATTTTCAAGTCTCATTTTATTTTATCGCGAAGCTTCTTCCATAAGACATCTGCCATCAGAATATGTCCTTGATCGTTCCAATGCACGTCGCCGGGCAGGAAATACTTCTGGACTTTATCAGCCCCATTTCCATTTGCCTGGTCTATAAAATATGGGAAGCAATTGACAAAATCTATTTGCCGTTTCTCAGCAAAGTTTTTCCAGATTGACACCTGTTTGGAATCCAATTGGCCTAGCAAAACCTGTGAAGGCCACGGATATACTACAATAGTCATTGGGATATTGTGGCGTTTGCATAATTCATATAGACGGTCCATATTCTTTTCCGCGAGCTCAATTCCTCGTTTCCCCCATTTTTCATATACTTTTTCATCATAGAGCCATGCGTCCCGTTCCCTTGCGTAGTCCAAGACGTCCGACCAAAGGTCCCGCCGTGATGCCCATGAATGGATCAGGTCGTCACTGCCGAAAAGCCTTTGTCTGAGTTTAGCCAGCGGTTCGCCGAGGAGGTTCTCAGTTATTTTGCGGTAGGGCAAGAACCACTCTTTCAGATAAATATCAGTCATCGCTAGATAATAGCTGGTGTCGCTCGGCACATAATTTTCATATGCTATTTCATCCCGGATGTCGGATACATCCACCAGCACAATCATATAATCGAATTTCAATCCCAGTTTTTCGATCAGGTACTCAGTTTTGAGATAATATTGTTTAGGACCATATCCTCGGACACCAGCGTTAAGCAATTCCACTTTTGATTTATCAATCCGATTCTCGATGAGGCCTATTAAAGTCTGGTCATATGGATATCCTATTCCCTCGGTGAAAGAATCTCCCATAAAAAGAACTCTGTGTTTATCCGATTTGAGATCGACCGTTCTGTTTGACCTATCTTTGAAACCAAGAGAATTCGTATAGACCGTATATTTTCGTCCTTGAATGTGGCTGTCCAATTTGAACGATTTCTTCAGATCGTGATGATAATACGGAGACGGGATCCCGATCTCCCGGCGTGGCAAAAGCCTTGCGGCCGAAGTATCCAGAATAATCCACACGGCAATCACGACTATGGTAATAGTCTTTTTAGGATTTATTTCGAACCAGCTATTTTTGTTTTCCAATTCGTTCATGAATTGACGCCGCGTTCCGAAAAGCCCTGCTGGCCGGGTCAACTTCTTTGCCGAAGCGTGGCTCTTTGCCAACCTCCCTGGCCCTGCAAAGGACCCTGTACCTCCTCCCACAAGACCCGACAGATTCTAAACCGTCGCCATGTTGCCAAAGACAGCTTGTTTTTGCGGAGCGTCGAGCGTAACTGAACGGGCGCGGGTCAGTCAACCATAATCTCTTGCGCACCGTATATGGAAAAGCCGTTGTATTCGGGCTTAATCCCGCTCGCGTACGCTCATTCTGTTTCTGCTCACTTTACCCTAAAATAAACCTTGCCTCGCCAGGAAAAGCGCTTAGAATCGATCCTGTAAAGTCCAGGGGTATTGTCGGCAAACCTTGCCTCCCCGTTTGGAGCTTGCTACACTTAGAGTGCGTGACTGCGCCTCTCTCCCAGCAGAAAAGATACTTTCCCTCTAACTTAACATGCGGCACATAATTCGAGAGCAGGTTAGAACAAATTCGAATTATGAGTAGACTTGCTCACAAATATTCACTCCGGCTACAGCGTCCTTGGCATAGTAATCGGCTCCGGAATATTCGCGTACCTGCTCGTTTACAGGGGTTCCGCCAACGATGATCTTCACCTGATCCCGCAGACCCGCGTCCTTAATGGCCTCCACCACTTCCTTCATTGCCAGATATGTAAAGTTCAAGAGAGCGCTCAGGCCTAAGACTTTTCCGGAATCTTCGCGCAAGGCTGTTTCTGTGGTGGTAAGGTCTTGCTATTGTTTGTGATATGCGACGTGTTAGTGTATT
>JBKQRG010000107.1:0-27500 GCA_052144015.1 Desulfomonilaceae bacterium | reverse complement strand
TCGCCTCCTAAAGAGTAACGGAGGCGCGCGAAGGTTCCCTCAGGCTGATTGGAAACCAGCCGTAGAGTGTAAGGGCATAAGGGAGCTTGACTGCGAGAGAGACATCTCGAGCAGGTGGGAAACCAGGTCTTAGTGATCCGGTGGTTCCGTGTGGAAGGGCCATCGCTCAACGGATAAAAGGTACCCCGGGGATAACAGGCTGATCTCCCCCAAGAGTTCACATCGACGGGGAGGTTTGGCACCTCGATGTCGGCCCATCGCATCCTGGGGCTGAAGTCGGTCCCAAGGGTTTGGCTGTTCGCCAATTAAAGCGGTACGCGAGCTGGGTTTAGAACGTCGTGAGACAGTTCGGTCCCTATCTTCCACGGGCGCAGGATATCTGAGAGGCGCTGTCCCTAGTACGAGAGGACCGGGATGGACGGACCCCTGGTGTTCCGGTTGTCGCGCCAGCGGCATAGCCGGGTAGCTACGTCCGGATCGGATAACCGCTGAAAGCATCTAAGCGGGAAACCGACCTCAAGATTAGATATCCCGGGCTTAGGCCCCTGAAGACCCCTCGAAGATGACGAGGTTGATAGGCCGGATGTGGAAGTGTGGCAACACATGGAGCTTACCGGTACTAATAGGTCGTGAGGCTTGATTCCCAAAGAAATAAGTGTTTCCTCGATCATCCTATTTGGTTGATATACACGAGACCGAAACTTCGGTCTCGTGACGCACTTTTATATTTATTTTAATACGCCTTCCCGGCGATTACAGCGGAGGGGTCACACCTGTTCCCATTCCGAACACAGAAGTTAAGCCCTCCAGCGCTGATGGTACTGCGTGGGTGACTGCGTGGGAGAGTAAGTCGTCGCCGGGACAAAAACATGACCCCCGTTCCACGTGGAGCGGGGGTTTTTTATCATATACTGGCTAACGCTATATCAGATGAGGAGGGTCTGACGTCCCTCCGGCATCAGTAATTGAAAAAAGAACGGGGATTTCAAATGAGTAGCAAACATTTCAGTCCGGGTGAGGACGTCGAAGCATGGTGTACTCGATGTCGCAGGAACCTAAACCACCGCGTGGTAGCGGTCCTGGGCACAAATATCCAGAAGGTTCAGTGCCTCACCTGCGGAAGCGAGCACAAATTTTATCCGCAAAAGGAAGAAGGCCCCAAAGTCAAAAGTGTCAGAGTAAAAGAAAGCGCTAAGGGTCACTCCAAGCTAAAAGAAGGCAAGGATTCTGCAGCTAAAAGTGCGGCCAAGGCTGAAAGTGAATGGTCCACTTTTATGTCGGAACTGGACCCCGACTCTGTTCCACGTCCGTACGATACTTCTGCGTCTTACTCCAGGGCTGACTACATCAATCATCCGGTGTTTGGAACCGGCAGAGTTCTTCATATCGTGGGCCTCGAAAAGATAGAGGTTATTTTCAAAGAAGGTCGTAAAATCCTAATTTTTAATCGAAGCAAACCCTAATACCAACGTTTTGGCTGAATATTTATTAGTGGTTCTAGTATCTGAACGGTGATTAGAAATAAGAGTCGGAATAGAAGCTTTGAACCGTGACACCGATGGCATGCTCGTGCGCGGGCATACAATTTCTGGGCGGCTCCCAATGCGTTCGCAGACGAATAGGATTTCTGAAACAGGGTTCCAGGGTGAAAACTCTTTTGCAAAGTTTCTTCACTGGTTATCCGCTTTTGGAAAGATCGGATGCCCAAGCAATCTCTGGAGGCTCCATTGAGAAGCGATGTAATGAAGACGGGTCTTTCCCGAGCCCCATCCCGTGCCTTACTCAAGGCGATGGGCATTACTGATGAAGAAATGGGACGCCCACTTATCGGGATTGCCAATTCCGCACTATAGGAGTTTTTGAAGAGAGGTGCCGGGGAGTAATCCCCCGCCGAACGCGGAACAAAAAGCTTTTCCCTCAGCAAAGTCGCTCTTCAAGAATCATTACTATGACACCTACAAGTGACAACCTTGCCTTTTATCAATTTTGACAATATTGCGCTGAAATTGGCCGGGCTCGATCACTATGGCGCTTTCATGGCGTTTTCGCTGCGGAGTGGTGGAGTTTCTTCGCGGCCATTTGATTCTCTGAATTTTTCGGCTCAAGAGGGCGATTCAGTCGAGAATGTTGACCAAAATTTCCGGATTTTTGCCGAACAACAGGGTATCGACCCGCAGCAGATCGTCACGTGCCACCAGATTCACGGCGACGAAGTTGTAGTTGTAAGCGATCGCCCGAATCGACCTCCTGAGGCAGACGCGATTATAAGTACAGTTCCAAGCATCTATCCTGCTGTTAAGACAGCGGATTGCCTACCGATTTTGCTTGTTGATCCGGTTCATATGATTTCTGCCGCAGTGCACGTCGGATGGCGAGGCGCTGTTCTCAGGATTGCTCGGAAGGTCGTACAGACCATGAATGATAGATTTAAAAGCAATCCCGAGGAGTTGATTGCCGCCGTGGGACCCGGCATAGGAAAGTGCTGCTACGAAGTAGACGGGAAAGTGCTGAAGCCGTTCCGCGAAAATTTTCCGGAGGCCGATCGGTTTGTTCGTTCCACTCCAAAGCCAATCGGCCACACGGATGACCGGCACGGAGGCCGGTCCCACCATAACCCGGTAGGGCCGGCGTCCCTGCCAGCCACGGATTGGGGGAATCAGCCGCGTTTTCCCTCGGACACGGCCTTGCTCGATCTCTCGGCTGTCGCCCGTTTCGAACTGATCTCGGGTGGTATTCCTGAGTCAAATATTCACCCAGTAGACCTGTGCACCTCGTGCCGACCGGATCTGTTTTTTTCACACAGGCGGGACAGAGGCAGAACGGGAAGACATATAGCAGTTACAGGATTTAAATCAGCATGACGAGAGGTCACATGAAAAAACCCAAAATTGGAAAGCTTCCTCCAAAATTCACCTTCATCTTGAATCCGCATGCGCATACACGAGTAAGCAGATGTCCGATCTGCCGACGTTTGACTCACATGCGGAAGTTCCCTTTATTAATCTACATCGACGAGTGGGGTTTGCTGGCCCTCGGCAAGACCTGCCGATATTGTTCGCCTTGTGAACTGATCGTCTTGCACCAAGACGAATTGGAGGATGAACTTGTTCATACGTTCGAGAGAGTCGCTCCGGACGTCATCGGCAACCAATACCTCGTATTGGGAACCGTCGAAAAAAAATGGTGGAAAGAAGGTTTGGGTAGGGTTGGAGATCAGAAACGCGAGGCTTTGGAGCACTTGGCCGGGTTCAAGAAAGTGCTGGGCCTCGATCCTGGTGGATGGCGACCACCGACGTAACTGGGATCACGCTTTTATCTCGCCAGAACCGGCGTCCCTGCCAGCCACGGATTTGGGAAGACAACGACGTGTTGCCGTAAGTGCGAGAGAGCTTTTCTCGACCTCTCGGATGTCGGCCGCTCGAGCCCATCTCAGGCGCTACCCCTGAGTTCAAATGTCCAAACAAGAGACCTTTGCACCTCGTAGCGGACCGGATTATTTTTGTCGCTCAGACGTGGCAGAAGTAGAACCGGACGCCACATCGCGGTTGTAGGATTTCAAACCAAATGAAATTAGCGTCCCGGTGAGTACTTTCCTAATCCTCTGTCCTCCTCAGATACAAAAAAAATTCTCGATTCCCTTTTGGGCCCTGTATTGGGCTCTCGAACTCGCCAAGCACTTGAAATCCGCACTCCACGGCCGCTGTCTTAACCTTTTCAATCACGGCTCTTATTTTGGACACATCCTTGACCACTCCGCCCTTGCTCACATCTTTGGGGCCGGCTTCGAATTGGGGCTTCACCAGTGCAAGTAGCCATCCACCCGGAGGGAGGATTTCCGCCAACTTAGGGAGAATTAAGGTCAAAGAAATAAAAGACAAATCCGCGACCGCGGCATCCACCGAAAAAGGTAAGGAGTTTAATTCCAAGAAACGGAGATTTGTTCGTTCCAGAACAGAAACACGGAGATCGTTTCGGAGCTTCCAATCAAATTGGCCGTAGCCGACATCCACGGCAATCACCCGACCTGCCCCGCGCTGCAATAGACAGTCGGTGAATCCTCCGGTAGAAGCGCCTGCGTCGAGAAAAGAAAGATTTGATGGATCTGCCTTAAAACGATCCAGGGCCGCGCACAGCTTAACTCCTCCTCGGCTCACGTAAGGCAATTCTTCCAGGATTGACAGGGTAGCCTGGGAACTGACTTCCTTACCGGGTTTTTCTATTTTTACGCCGTCGACAAGGACTTTCCCGGCCATGATCAAGGCTTGAGCCCTGTGCCGTGACGTGGCCAGTCCCCTGTCAAATGTCAAATTATCAAGACGGATCTTTGACTGCCGATTTTTCATCCGTGATCATTGGCAAACAAGAGATCTGCTTCGCTGAGACTGCGGAGCAGGCCTGCTAAGGAAAGTTTCTCTCCTATTTGTTTGTCCCTAAGCACCAGGAACAATTGTAAAATCAAGCACATCCACCATACTAAAACCGTAATAAAGATAAACCGACCCGCTGCCCACGAAGTCTTCAGGGTTGTGGATTGTGAATTTATAACTGTATTGACCTTCATATCTAGGCAGCTGCACTGTTTCTTCGTACTGCCTTGCGCCCGGGAGTCTTATTATAAATTTCAACGGAATTTCAGACTTAGATCCTTTATAGGAGAAGCGAACCATTAAAGTCAGACGATCGGCAAATTTCCCCGCGTCCATGGTTCTAACATTATCTACAAAACTCCATTCATTGTTTTTGAAAACCGCAGGACCGAACTGTAAATCATAGATGGATACTCTGCCCGGTATCTCCCAAGATAATTCACCAGCAGCTTCTCTTTTTGGGGAGCTTTTTGACAGATTTTTCTGAGCAAATAACTCTCCGGCCCCAGCAAAAAAGATACAGAGCACAGCCAACGCACCTCCAAAAAAAGCCTTTCGAAACCGGATCGGGATTTTTGGGGATCGCTGGCTGCTCATGCTCCCCACATTTTTGGTTTAATCGGATCAGCAGTTACTGGAGGCGGGGCGAGTCCGCCTCGGGGCGCCCATCTCGTTGCCACGGACGGAAGGGGAGGACGATTTTCCGCTGCAGCCTCCGATGACATCGGCTGCTGGCCGGAACGACCGGAAAAAATATCAAGGAGATCTTCCGCTTGGCCACGCTCCGTAGCCGCATTCTTTGCAGGCTCGAGTTGTTTCTTCTTGCGCGACAAAAAACTGAATACCCATGAGAAAAGTATTATCAAAATAAGAGGGAGAAGACTTTTTAATATATTCTCTAAATTATCCATGGTGTTTTTCCCTCCGCGGTCGACATCTATTCTATTGAGACAATCATTACACAAAAGAGTGACGCCTTCAACGTTGTTCTCGGTACGCCTTGAGAAGGTGTGACAACGAATCATTTAGCGCCAAAATTTTTTGCTGCTCTTTGTGCTCCCTCATGCTCTGCGCTACGGGTAATCTTATGTACGTAACACGGCGATTTCTGTTGAAAAGGTGAACCAGCTGAGGTATTCTATAACGCTATCTCATGATCGCGATAATTCGCTCATAGGAGGTCAAACGAGATGGCCGTTCGTATTCACAATTTCAACCCCGGTCCTGCTGCCCTGCCGCTACAGGTGCTAGAACAAGTCAGGGAGGAGTTTACGGATTTCAAAGGCTCCGGAATGTCGATCACCGAGGTCAGCCATCGGTCTGCGGTATTCGAAGAGGTGCTCAATGATGCGGTCGCAAGGATTAAGCGCCTGCTGAAGGTACCTGACAATTATAAAATTCTTTTTCTGCAAGGCGGTGCAAGCACTCAGTTTTGTATGGTGCCCATGAATCTCGTTCCCTCCGGGTCTTCGGCTGATTATGTCAATACGGGATCTTGGTCCAAGAAGGCTATAAAAGAAGCTCAGATTCTCAACAAGCCCCATAACGTTGTGGCGTCGAGTGAGGACAGGAATTTTCGGTACATCCCCAAAAATGCCCAGGTCACACAGGGGGCGGCGTACCTACATTTCACCTCGAACAATACAATTGAAGGAACTCAGTGGTTTAGTTTCCCAAAAACAGGGAACGTGCCGCTCGTCTCGGATATGTCATCCGATATACTTTCACGGCCTATCGATGTGGGTCCGTTCGGCCTTATTTATGCGGGGGCTCAAAAGAACTTGGGCCCGGCGGGGGTAACTCTCGTTATAATTCGTGACGATATGCTGGAGCGCACGCCTCAAGATGTGCCGACTATGCTTCGATACAGCACTCATGCCGAAAAAAATTCTTTGTACAACACCCCGGCATGTTTTGCTATTTACATGGTGCAGCTTATTTTGAAGTGGCTGGAGGAAACCGCCGGTGGACTGGAAGGCATTGAGAAAGTGAACCGAAAGAAAGCCGCACTGCTTTACAATGTGATCGACGGCGATCAATTTTATTCCGGGACCGCGGAGCCTGACAGCCGATCTTTCATGAATATAACTTTCCGTCTTCCTGATGAGAATCTGGAAAAGAAATTTGTGGCTGAAGCCCTTCAGAATGGCCTCGGCGGGCTTAAAGGACACCGTTCAGTAGGCGGGTGCAGAGCTTCAATTTACAATGCGGTTGACATTGCTGCTGTAGAAAGCCTGGCAGATTTTATGAGAACATTTGCCCGGAAAAACGGCTGATTTGCAATGTGCGCTCTTTATTTGAGTAGCGATTTTGCTTTGGAAAATTCAACGATCGAGAGCGCTATCTACAAGATTTATTGTAAGCCGACTAGCATAGTTCAGTTTCTTAGCGACAGCGCCAGGACCATCAATTTCGGATCATGAGTCCAAAGCGATGGAGTTTAGCGATCAATCGCGGAATTTCAAACCGGAGAGGGAAATTTGAATACTTTAGTAATTGTTGGTGCCCAATGGGGTGATGAAGGGAAAGGGAAAATAGTAGACCTGTTAACAAGCCGTGCAGAAGTCGTCGTCCGTTTTCAAGGCGGAGCTAATGCGGGGCATACGTTAAAAGTGGGTGACCAGCAAATAATCGTGCATCTCATTCCATCCGGCATTCTCTATACAGATACACTTAATGTTATCGGTAACGGTATGGTACTTGATCCGGAGGTGCTGCTGGAAGAGAAGACGCTGCTACGCTCCAAAAAGTACTTTATGAAAGATAAACAGCTAATCATATCTGACAGAGCCCACGTGATAATGCCTTATCATAAAATTATCGATCAAGGCAGGGAAGAAATACTGGGGAAAGCTAAGATCGGCACCACCGGCCGCGGAATCGGTCCCGCTTATGAGGATAAGGCAGCCAGAATAGGAATCCGAGTAGGAGATCTGTTGAGGCCCGAGACATTGAGCAAACGAGTCCATGCTGCCTTGGACGAAAAGAATTTCCTTATTGAGAATCGTTTTCATAAGGCAAGACTTAATCCCGACGAGGTCGTGGAACAATATATAGCCTACGGAAAAAAATTGAGTTTGCATATTACAGATACTGCCCTCGTGATTCAGCAGAAAATCTCGGCCGGCAATCGGGTGCTATTTGAAGGGGCTCAGGGGACGCTTCTCGATATAGATCACGGAACGTATCCTTTTGTGACCTCATCGAACGTGGTTGCAGGTAACGTCTGCTCCGGCGCGGGTGTCGGCCCTTCCTCCATAAAGAAAATCTGGGGAGTATTAAAGGCTTATTCGACGCGCGTCGGGTCGGGAGGGTTTCCAACTGAATTACATGACGAGTTGGGAGAAGAGTTAAGGAGAGTTGGCGGTGAGTACGGTGCCACCACCGGAAGACCTCGACGTTGTGGTTGGCTGGATTTGGTTATCGTCAACCACAGCATTGGTCTTAATGGCCTTGGGGGAGTTGCCTTAACGAAATTGGACGTTTTGACTGGGATCTCACCAATAAAAATTTGTACAGGTTATAAGTTGGCAGGAAAGACGATTCGCACCGTACCGTCTGATGTCAATGATCTGGAAAAAATAACACCCATCTATCGAGAAATGAAAGGGTGGGACAAACCTATAGGCGAGTGCCGTACTTTTGAAGATCTGCCAAAGAATGCAAAGGATTATGTGGAAACCGTTCAACACTTGACCGGTATTCCAGTGACGTTAATTTCAGTTGGCCCTTCTAGAGAACAAAGCATTTTGCGCGAACCGCCATTCTAATATAATGGGCGATGATTCATCAGAGAGGTTTTGCCAGGATCTGTTTAACCCGCAAATCAAAAAAGCGATCTGACGGCCGGGCTTCGATTATGGCCACCGTGTCGGCGCCTTTGCCGCTCCCGGCAACTGCAATTATATCTTGCCCTTCCGGAAGAAGACCGGCATCACAGGCTTCAACAACAATTTCGACGGTAACTTTTATTCCCTGTCCTAGCAATCGAAGCGACTGCGCCACAACGTATGCCGGGTAAACTCCTTGGTGTTTCTTCATAAGCGCTGCTTCTATTCCTCGGGTCAAGATAGTTCCCGTGAATATTTTGACTCCCAAGGTTTTCAATTCTTCCCTGATCTGCTCCGAACATTCGTCCACGTTGGGCCCCTGGTAACCGACATTGTGGGTCACAGCTACGATGTTGACATTTTGCCCTCGTAATTTCCGAGCCATCGCTAAGGCTGTGTCACCGTTGGTCGTAGCCACAACAACATGCGAAAATCCTTCTTGGACAATTTTTTCCACAATTTCAACACATCTCGAAGTGTTTGCTTTTCCAGGTTTTTCAAAGTATTCTACCGATCGAATCATGCTGCCTCCAAAGGTTTAACAGTCAAAGTTTGGCGCCTCAGCTCACGTTCCTGAGGGTCCACGCATAAACACAAAGTCACCATTCAAGATCTTCTGATAAAATCTGTATAAATTCTTTAAGTGATCTACAATGCTGCCAATCCGATTGAAGATGATTCTAGGATCGCATCCGGGATTGCCGAATTGATGCAGGTTCTCATAAAAACCACAACCATATGTGAGATGCTGATGTTCGATTCCGTCGATCGATATTTTTCAGCATCCAGGCCTAATTACAAGGCTACCATATGGGCCGCATTGAAAGCAATATAGGACCTCAGCATCCCCAGACATTCTGGAGCTGCAGGCCCGTGATGGACCGAGCGATAATCCAGTTGAATTGTGCGGTGGATTACCTTATCTTATAGACGGCCAGTGTAAATTTGCTCGGAAAAACGGGAAAATAAGCATCCCGCCGCTACGGTCATCCAAAAATGTATTCCCCCGTAAAGAATGCTCGGATCTATGTAGCCGGTCACAATGGAATGGTTGGTTCAGCTATTTGCCGACGGCTGGAGCGAGCGGGCCATTCCGTAGTCCTACCCGAGAAACGTGTTGATTTATGTAACCAGCAGGAATCTTTACGGCTAATCGAAACAATGAAGCCTGACTGGATTTTTCTCGCGGCCGCCAAGGTTGGTGGAATAAATGCCAACGACAAGTATCCGGCTGATTTTATTTATGCAAATCTCATGATCCAGACCAATGTTTTGCATGCCGCGTATCTGTCAGGGGCAAAAAAAGTTCTAATACTGGGAAGCTCCTGCATTTATCCAAAATTTGCCCCTCAACCTGTGAATGAAGAATCCTTGCTCAGCGGATATCTGGAACCAACCAATCAGGCGTATGCGGTGGCCAAAATTGCAGGAATTATTATGGCCCAATCTTACAATAAACAGTACGGGACAAATTTCATTTCGGTTATGCCTACTAATTTGTACGGCCCTAACGACAATTTTGATCTGGAGAATTCCCACGTTATCCCAGCCTTATTGCGAAAAATTCATGAGGCGAAAATCCGCGGAGCCGAATTCGTAGAAATTTGGGGTACTGGAAATCCTCGTAGAGAGTTCCTCCACGTAGATGATTTAGCTGATGCCTGCTTTTTTCTTATGGAAAATTACGATTCAAGTGAAATTATAAATATCGGAGCCGGAGAGGATATCCAGATCAGCGAGTTAGCTGCTCTTATAAAAGAGGTCATAGGCTATAAGGGAGATATGCGATTCAATCGGGACATGCCTGACGGAACGCCGCGTAAGCTGCTAGATGTGAGCAGGTTGAACTCGCTAGGCTGGAAACCGTCGATATCCTTTCGAGAAGGACTTATCGCGACATATAAATGGTATCTGGAAAACCAAGATCGTTTGAGAAAATAATATTCTGGATCCGATACCGCCAATATTAGGAATAGACAAACCGTCGCTCGAAAGTTCCTTCGTTATCCTCGGACATAACTTGATTTAATGCTCCCGATAAACTCGGTAATAGGTCGGCTACTGAAAAAGCGGGTGTGGGGTTCGAAAGTGCCCCCATAATGCGATTTGTTTTTGCAGCAAGTATTGCGGCTTCAGGAATGGGCATTCGGCTGGCAATCAATGCCGTCACGATCCCGGTCAGGGTGTCCCCAGTTCCTCCTATTGGTTCCATATTTTCCACACATGGTTCAGAAATTTCTCTGAGGATCCCATCCTCCTTGGCTATGAAATCGGATCGGCCCTTTACGAGTAGACAGCGCGCAGCATTTTCATGCCTATAGGCTCGCTCGATCAATTCCGGAATTCGTTCCTCCTCCTGAAGCAGAAACCCTCTCGTGTAAAACGGATGCGGTGCCCGTTCATCTGCCAGGAATGCCATCTCTCCGGCATCCGGAGTGAAAAGATCATATGAACCTGAGAAACCGCTCATTTTTGCCACATACATATAGCCGGCATCCGCAATCAAAACCGGCCTGTCTGACAGATCATCGAGGTTTATCAATATTCGGTTGTGCCAATCGATCTCAGGCAGAAGATAATGAAAAACAATTGTGTCTATACCAGCATTATTACGTAAAGTTTTGATCAGATGCTCATAAATACGGATGCTTCCGTTACCTAGACCGATGTCGCCGGAAAGTACTACCCTCGGCGGTTCTAAGCCAAGGATTGTGGCCGTAGTACATGCCGCGGCCATCAAGGCGGTGGTCCCCCTGATGACCGGAACGGTATGTTCCCCAACCTGCAACTTTCCATTTGCAAGAATACATTCTGCCTCCAGCAGAGGGAAATCTTCGTAGGGGACTGTTCCAACTATCATCCAGGGCATCTGCGCCTCAATTCCTCGTATGCCAGCTGCAATGCATATCCGCACAAGGTGCTGCCCAGGGCTCGAGGCTCCGGCGCCTGGGTTAGAGTTTTTCCTATCAATCGTTCAGCTAAGAAAGGAACATCCGGGCAGCCGCCACCCGATATATTCACGATTCGACGCTCCGCCTTTTCAACCGTGATCTTCATATTGGCGGCTCGCACCATGAGGTAGTCCCCAAAATCCTTAACATTAAATAGACTTACTGGCTCCAGCAACAGATCATATAAGGGCAATATTTGCAACGGCTCTAATTTCGCTTCTTTCAGTACACGGGATACCTTTAACTCCGAGATGATGGGAAATTCAATCGCTAGATCGCAACCGGTACGAACCTCCGGTGGAGGACCTTTTACGCAAACGTTCACTCCCGCCGCTTTCAGCAGAGACTCAGCCTTTATTACTTCGCTGGTATGCTCAAAAATGAGCAGGCCTAATCCCGATACCGCGGATTCGTGTTGCCCATTCGCGACTGTGCTTTTGAAGATTTTCAGGAAATTTTTGAGCAAGCCCATTAGCGTTTCAAAAGGAGATGATATTCCTCATTTTCTTGTGTGATTTCTGATATTCCCCAGCCTTGTTTAGTGGCCGCCCGGCTGAGGTTCTCCCGGCTGACATCATTGTCCACGAGGACCTCGATTTCCCCTGTTCCAAGTTCTTTCATTTTTGACAGAGCCATCAATACAGGCTGAGGGCAGGATAGGCCCCTTGCGTCAACTTTCTCCGACATGTCTATCTCCTCACTCTCCGACTCGCCTCATATTCGTAAATCCTATGTACAGACAAATTAATAATGACACAACCACCGCGGCAATGCCGTAAGGTCCGATACCGGCCGGGGAGCTTGCAAGGCCAAAGTTATGCGCAAACGCGGCGCCTGCTATCATACCGAACACAAAAATCGCCGCATCGCCATCCCCTTCCCCGGACATGAACAATTGTCGCCCCGGGCAACCGCCAGCCAAAGCAAAGGCCAATCCAGCCACAAGCATCCCGGAGAAATTCCAGAAACTTTGGGTATGAGCCACCGGCTGATTAGCAAATCCCGGATTGAATTGACCAAAAATCAAATTAGTAATCCATGCCGCAACTAGAAGGGCAAGCAATCCCCAAAACAGGTGGAAATGCCTGAACAGAATTAGATCCCTAAGAGCGCCCATAGTGCAAAAACGACTGCGCTGAGCGACAAAGCCCACCAACAGGCCAATCCCCAAAGATAATGCCAATGGAGCATACTGAGAACCGGGTCCTTTCAAACTGTAGAAGAGAAGTCCGCTTTTGGCCTCATTTGCAACGGGAGAATAGATCAGCCGCAAGGCCAACAAGCCCAGGATCACCAGCGGCATAAGAAATCCCAGCCCATAGTTCTGTTTTGAGGTGCGTCCAAGACTGTATCCTTCCCTGAAGAATATGGTGCCGATGCCGACTCCTACAGCCAGCCCTGCGAATCCGAACAGTGCATTGCCGTCCCCTCCTGCCAGGCGGAGTATCGTCCTCCATGGGCATCCCAAAAAAACTAAGGCCCCGATCATGGCGCACATGCCGAGCAGGAATCGCGCTATGGGAGCGGAGCCCGATCTTGGTTTGAATTCTCCAAAACTAAGAGCCGCGACCAACGCCCCGAGTACAAAACCGAGAATCTCCGGCCTTAAATACTGAACCAAGTCCGCTCTGTGCAGGCCTAATCCACCGGCGACATCCCGCTCGAAGCATGCCACACATATACCCATATTGCCGGGGTTTCCCGATTTTTGCAGCAAGGCGGCGAGCGCGCCGATGATCACTCCCACAGCTATTATGCCCCCTGAAGTTGCAAAGAAATTTCTCTTGGCTTCCAATCTGTGCCTCCTGTTGGTTTCATCTCGTCTACGAATCTCTACAGACTCGATTCGCGATGATTGAGATGCGCTGGATAAATTCGCAATTTGAGCAGGTTATCTTTTGTCGAATTTTCTATTCTCGATGCGTCCGTCCGTGGCCAAGGATTAAGAAATACATCGGGAATATTAATTCGTCAAGAAGTTGTTACCTATCTACACGTGGGAATCAGTGTTCATTTCGGAGAATTGATCACTGGGACCTTGGTTGCCAGGATGGCAGGGCGAACTTTCTGAAACTCAAACTCAGAGGAAAGGCTAGATAGCTATCGAATCCAGAGAAATCGCGGATGATCTTATGCCAAATTGCCTCAAGACTTAACTGCCGCTGGTCCCATGTGTCTGACCCGGTTCCCCCTTGACAGCAGAGTCGGATAGCGATAGGAAAGAAGAATGAAAGAGATCGGCAAAAACGATGCCACCTCTTCGGCTCTGTAGGACCGAGGCAATATAAGAAAACAAAGGGAGTGAGTATGAGCAACGATTACACGCAGATGTGGAAAGAACTGGGTATCGACCTGACAGCACATGATGCTTTGCTGCAGGTCTTGGGCAAAGGCTATCAAGACATCTTCTTGAGTCAGTCCGACCGGCCGACGGGCATGGACTATTTCAATTTCGTCATGAGCGAAGTTCATGGGCTAAGGATCAAGGAACTTGTTGACGGCAAGAAGGAGGGTCACAAAGTCATAGGGTCTTATTGCGTCTTTGTTCCGGAAGAAATCGTCAGAGCCGCGGATGCTACCCTGGTGGGTTTGTGCGCGGGCGCGGACTTCGCCACTGAGGAAGTGGAAAAGGTCCTTCCGCGCAACACGTGCGCTCTGATCAAGTCCGCATTTGGGTTCAAGCTCGGCAAGGTGTGCCCTTACGTCGAATCCTCGGACATGATCGTAGGGGAGAACACCTGCGACGGAAAAAAGAAATCTTACGAGGTTTTCGATAAGCTGGTCCCGAACTTGTACGTAATGGATCTCCCGCAGATGAAATCAACCGAGGGCCGCGCCGTATTAAGAGCCGAATACGACAAGTTCAAGAAGGCTATTGAAGACCTGACCGGGGTAACGATTGATGCTCCTCGTCTTAAAAAAGGTATAGAGATAGTCAACAACAAGCGTAAGGCTGTCCACAGGCTTTCCGAACTACGAAAAGCCGATCCTGTTCCCATTTCCGGTTTGGATGCGCTTTTGATCAATCAAGTGTTCTTCTACGACGATCCTATTCGCTTCACTGATTCAGTCAACAAGATCTGTGACGAACTGGAAGTTAGAGTCCGCGAGGGAAAAGGCGTTCGACCGAAAGGAAGCCCCCGAATGCTCTTGTCCGGATGCCCAATGGCGGTTCCCAACTGGAAACTGCCGTGGGTTATCGAGACCTCAGGGGCTGTGATCGTAGGGGAAGAATCTTGCGTGGGCGAGAGGGGTACTCGGAACTTGACCGATGATTCGGCCGCGACAATGGATGAGCTGATGGAAGCAATTGTGGACCGGTATTTCAAAATCGACTGCGCCGTCTTCACTCCCAACGCCGACAGGCTTGAGCACGTTAAAGAAATGTCCGCTGCTTACAAAGCTGATGGAGTCATTCATTACGGGTTACAATTCTGCCAACCCTATCAGATCGAATCACTGCCTGTAGAAAAGGCTCTTGAAAACTCAGGGGTGCCGACCCTTAGAGTCGATACCGACTACAGCATGGAAGACGTTGAGCAGATCAAGACACGGGTTGAAGCTTTTGTCGAGCGCATAAAAATGTCTACGTGCAGCGCATGCCGATGTTCCTAGATGATAGCGGGTTACACGGGGGCGAGGGAACTGTTCGCTAGGGTTCCACGAGGCGTGTCACGGTCCTCGAACAGGTGATTGATCGACACGAGGAACCATGTGGTGGCGTTTATGATGGCGGTTTGTGGAATAGATGTGGGATCCAGGACAATCAAAGTTGTTGTCCTGGATGCTAATACAAAGCGGATTTTGGAATTCCGGAAAGCCGAGACCACCTACACTCCCGTAGATCAGTGTCTCAAGATTCTTAACGGCTTATCAACCGAACATATCGTCGCCACCGGGTACGGCAGAAGGCTCATCCAAGATCACGTGAACAGCGAGAGCATCACGGAAATTCTCGCTCATGCTCTTGGGGCCGGATATCTGTTTCCTGGTTGCCGTTCTGTATTGGACATCGGCGGACAAGATACCAAAGCGATCTCATTGGATTCTTCGGGACGAGTCTCGAAATTCGAAATGAATGACCGCTGCGCAGCGGGAACGGGTAAATTTCTTGAGTTCATGGCCACAAGCTTTCAGATCCCGATCGAGAGATTTGGAGATTACGCCTTGGAAGGGGAACCGGGTATTTCGATAAATAGCATGTGTACGGTGTTTGCCGAATCAGAGGCGACATCCTTGATGGCGCGGGGACACAGACCTCAGGACATCGCACTTGCTCTTCATCAGTCCGTTGTGAAACGTTCGCTCTCGATGCTGAAAAGAGTTTCAGTGAACGGTGGCTTGGTCTTTTCCGGTGGAGTGGCACGAAACCGGTGCGTGATTAAGCTCATCGAAAAGGAGATGAAATCGCAGATTCTCGTGTCGTCGGAACCCGACATGGTCGGAGCGTTGGGATCCGCTCTCTATGCTGCTCAGCTTGAACGTTAGGAAAGCTAACCAGGCAACATCATCCAGCAAGCGAAGTCTAAAGGGGACTATCAGAATAGGATCGTACATGAGCAACCACATCAAGCTGACTTCATTATCCAAAACGTCCGGGTGAGCGGCCAAGATAGGTCCAGGGGACCTTGACAAGGCTCTTTGCGGGCTGCAGATTCCTGTCGACCCCAATGTGCTTACAGGCATTGAAGGATCTGAAGATGCAGGTGTGTACAAATTGTCCTCTGATCTTGCTCTTGTTCAGACCATAGACTTCTTTACTCCCATTATTGACGATCCGAGGGTCTTCGGTCGAGCTGCAGCAGCGAATTCCTTGAGCGATGTGTACGCCATGGGCGGCAGGCCGCTGACGGCCATGAACGTCGTGTGCTTTCCTACCCGGAAACTTGGTGTCCAAACTCTTCGCACCATACTTGAGGGTGGGTTGGAGACACTTCGTGAAGCCGGCGTGGCGCTTATTGGGGGCCACAGTGTGGAAGACGACGAACCGAAGTACGGTCTTTCCGTAACCGGTCTTATCCATCCTGACAAGATCATGACAAACTCAGGGTTACGGCCGGGCGACAAGCTGGTCCTGACAAAGGCTATTGGAACAGGCACGATCGCGACATCTATTAAAGGAGGCCTGACGTCAGAACAATCCATTGCTGCTATGATAAATTCCATATGCACCCTTAACAAAAAAGCTTCCGAAGTTGCTGTTTCAGAGGGCGCAAGGGCATGCACCGATGTCACAGGGTTCGGGCTTGCCGGTCATCTTGTCGAAATGGCACGGGCGAGCAAATGTAAAATCAGAATAAGAGCGGATGCCGTACCTGTCCTTCAAGGAGCCCGGGAAACAGCTTCCATGGGGCTTATACCCGCAGGCACTTATGGGAACAGAACGTATTTCTCTCCGTGGGTATCGATTGATCCTGATGTTCCCACAGACCGATCCGATCTAATGTTTGATCCTCAGACCTCCGGAGGTCTGATAATTGGTATTTGTTCCGAACAAGCGGGCATGCTCATGGACAGCCTTGTGGCGGAAAATATCGGGCCGGTGGCGATGATCGGCGAAGTGATCGGATCTGACTCCGTTGGCCATGTCGAGATCGAATGAAGAGGTTCTTTCAGTATTGTCGATCGATACCCTCAACCTGAGTTAATGCAATGAGGAAGTCCAGATCGCTTATCACAGTCACAACCGCCAGATTTGCTATCGCTCTAAAGAAGCCGCTCGTAGAGAGCTTTTTCACGTCCATTGCCCACGCCTCAATCCAGCGTGATAAATGTTCTTCAAGGAAAGAAAGCTGAAAATTGATGTGGTCTCGAAAAGATGAAATTTCATTTCCTTCACTGTACCACGCAGCCAAGGAAGAACGAGCGAGCAGAGACATGAAATAGCATTCCACAGCTATGTGATCGTCAGGTTCAGTGAAGGATTCGTCTGTGGCAAATCCGCAGCTGGCGTAAAATGTTTTCACATCTGATGTGGACTTCCCGAACAACCGGTTTTCGATGTAGCTTGATTCAGAAGGGCATGGGGAGCCTGGTGAGCCCCCCAAGAACAGGCGGGTGTAATCAACCGCTAAATCATTTGCATTGGATTGCTCCGCAGCCCTGAGGAATCGAAATACGCTTTCTTGAAGCTTGGGTTCATGCCAGTGCGTGAGCAAATCCTCAAGACAGGGCTTATGCCTGGCCAGACCGCGCAAAGTGTCTTGAGAGGGCTCCGCGCAAAGACATGACGCTATCAATTCATAAAGAGAAGATCGAAGCCTGAATTGCTTTTCGTAGAGCTCTTCCATTAGCTCCCTCAAATATAAAATACCCTAGGTTCTGTTCCCAGTTCGGCTCTCTCGGGTTTGGCCCCTTTCGCCAACAGTTGTGAGACATTTGACTGGGGGTCGTCCATATCTCCGAAAACCCGGGCGAGTGTGGTGCATGCCTCGACACAAATCGGCGATTTGTTTTCCTTGAGGCGGTGCGCGCAGAAATCACATTTGTCAGCCTTGCCTGGAACTTGTACTCTGTGGGTTTCCTTAACCTTACTGGCCATGTCCTCATAAGGAAGGGGAGCGGAGAAGTATCCATGGTTCGGGTTGATCTTGCGGGCTCCGTAAGGACAAGCCTTAACACATGCTCCGCATTCGGCTCCCAAACATTTCTCTTGGTTAATCAGCGTGACGCCGGATTGATCTTGCCAAGTCGCTTCTATCGGACAATCTGACACGCACGGCGGCTTTACGCATTGCATGCATCCTGAAACGGTCCAGTCACCGTTGACATTCTGTTCTACAATTGTCCTGGAGCAACCGGGCATGGTCAAGTTTTCCATTTTGCATGCAACTGCACAGGTTTGGCATCCCGTGCAGAGATTCATCTGTATGATCATTGCGTACCTAGGCACGTTTCGCATCCTCCTTCCAAAAGTGGTTTATGAAATCGCTTTGCTCACCTGACAAAGTCCGGCCTTGAATGGGGGAAAGCCTGATATTGGGTCAAAGTGTCTCGGGACCATGGTATTCACATCTTGGTCAGCCCAACCATGAAAGATGTCGACAACGCCCCGAGATACTGTTCGCGTTACGTGGGCCTTCATTTCGATTTTCCCATAATCATTTTCGATAAAAACGTGGTCTCCTTCTGATATTCCTCTGTCAGTAGCATCTTCAATGTTGAGATTCACTACTGGCTCCGGTTGAAACTCGCTAAGCCAAGGGATGTCTCTGAACTTACTATGCGTGTAAAATGGCACGCGAGCTCCTGTCATTAGGACAAGAGGATACTTCTTCGCTAATTGCGGTTTGCTTACAGGGCTTTCGATCGGCTCGGCATAGACCGGCAAAGGATCTAATCCCTGTTTTTCAAGGGCAATGGAATAAACTTCAATTTTTCCGGAGGGGGTCTCGAATCCGGATTTGCCATCTTTCCGGAGTAGGCCCTTGTCGAACTTTTGAAATTTCGGCGGCTCTGCCGCTGGTTGGTTGATCACACTTCCCGGGGCTTTTCCAAGTTGCTCGACCGTGACGCTGGCGGGTTTGAGAAACTCATTAATAAAAGCTTCCAAATTGCCGTTAAAGAACTCTTTGGACAACCCCAGAGCCACTCCGAGGTCCGCAATGATCTGCCAATCCTCTCGTGCCTGACCCAGTGGTTTGATTGGTTGGCGCTGATAAATGCTTCGGCCGAAACAGGCGGGTGTTCCGAGTCGTTCAAAACAGGTAGCCGCGGGAAGCAAAATGTCCACATAATTGTGAGTCCATGGGCGATAAAAGTAATCCACAGCCATAGAAAAATCCATTTGGGCCAACGCTTTTTGATAGAGGGGTGGTTGCGGCCAGATTTTGACATTCCCTCCGAAAAGCACCATGCACCTTATCGTGCCGGCCTCTACATACTCGGGGAGCTTGTTCATCTGCACTTCGGGAATGAAGTCCACCCAAACGGGATAATTTTTCAGGTCTGCTCGCTTGGGTTTGAGGTCAGACAATAGTCTTTCTCTGAGGCAAAATTCCGGATGGCCCAAAAAATCAGGCGGCAGCAAAGGAGGGGGAGAGACAACCACGCCCCCTGGACGGTCAAAGTTTCCGGTCAACGCTACCAGTGAGAATACAGCTCGCATGTTCTGCAGTCCGTTTGTATGGTGCACGATCGGCGCAGAGCTAATCATCAGAGTCGTCGGTCCCTCTGCAAAAGAACGAGCTGCAAGTCGGATTTGATCCGCGGGTGTTCCCGTTATGGCAGAAACTTTTTCCGGCGTGAATTCGCCGGCGTATTCTTTGAGTTGCTCAAATCCGTGGACCCATTTACTGACGAATTCCTTATCATAGAGCTCCTCGTTTATGATTATCTGAATCATTCCCAAAGCCAATGCACCGTCAGTGCCGGGCCTGATTGCGAGATGCGTACCGTCGAGAGTTTTGACAGTGGGCGTCACACGGGGGTCGATGTGAATGAACCTCACGCCCGCCTGCTTCGATTTCAGCAATCCCTTCATGGCAAATGGCGCGGAGTATGCCGGATTAACGCCCCAAATGAAGCAGTTCTTTGTCTCCTTACCTGGCGGATTACCCATAACAAAGGTCCCGAACGTTAGCAGGCTGGCGAGGTGAACGGATCTGAAGCAATTTGAGCTTTCGGTGCCGAAGTTGGGCGAACCAAAGGCAAAAGCTAGTCTCTGCAACGGAGGGCGCATTTCCTTTGGGTCGCCGCAATAAAAACAAACCTTCTCCGGGCCGTATCTGCCCTTGACAGCGTTAAGTCGGTCAGCAGTCTCTCCTATCGCCTTTTCCCAGGAAATTCGTTTCCAATTAGGCTCTTGGCCCTTGGGTGTCGTGCGCTTCAGCGGATAGCGGAGCCGCTCAGGGTGGTACTGCTCTTGAAGCTGCGCATAACCTTTGGAGCAAAGGGTATTGGCAGGATAGTTAAAATCCTTCCTGGCGTACAGTCGAGTGATCACTTCACCTCGACGATGATAAACGATGCCACACTTGGGCACGTGGTTGCAGCCGTCGCAGTACGTATACGCGGTGGTTTCGGAGGAAGATGCCGCCGTCTCCCGGGGACTGGTTGCGCGAAGAATTCGAGGGCAGCCGACGCCAAGGGTCAGAGAGGAACCCGAAACGGCAGCAGTCTTGAGGAACTCTCTCCTTGTCTGTTCCATTTAATTCTCCTTTCACGATAGCCCGGTTTGTTTTTCAACAAGTTTTTCGGTATGACATTCGGCTCTTGATCCGGAAAGCTTAGTTCCCGAAGATATCCGCCGAGGGGGATATATGCGGATCGTTTGAGAAACGTTCACCTACAATCGTATGCTCCTAATCGTAATATTTTACATGCCCAGGACCCGATCGTTACCAATGCGGCGTGTAAATCCGGTAGAGTCCAGGTAATCCAGAACCGGGACGGTCCTGTTTCGTCCGTAGCCTAGAATCGCCTCTCCATCCTGCAGTGTGAGGCGGCCTTTTCGCAGGATAAGAACTCTGACCTTTTCTTTAATCTCGGTGAAAGCTTGAACTGTTAGGAAACGGCCGTCTTTAAGTCGAACGAGCTTCTTCTGAGCATGAAGGTGGTCTAGGACCTTCTCTACTTCTCTGTGCGAGATACCTTCGCCATGGAGTTTCCAGTACGTTCCGGCAGAGAAGGTACCATAGCCCTGCTTCTCGGAAAACTCTATCAACTGCTGGATGAGTTTTTTCTGGTACGAGGGAGGTTTAGCCACAAAATTCGGTATGCAATACCCTTTCTCGGTTTTGGTGAGCCTCCCCTCCTTGCACAGCTCGTCGGTGATTCGCTCCAACAGCACAGCGTCAAGATTGGGGTCCAGCTGAAACCGCATTTCGTCGCCGCTCGCGGCTGACTTAAAGGCGTCCTTTGAGAGGATCTTTTTTGCGACGTCACCCAGCTGGGTCTTTAGGTGCTGGTACCGGATCCTGTCGAAATATCCCCGGCCGTCCAAGTGAAGTAATTTTCCCGCCCTCATTCTTGATTTGATCTCCGCCTGGACCTGTTCTGCCGGAAAACCGGTGGCGGAAACTATTTCTTCCGCATTCACAGGACGGTTAGGAAACCTTAACAAATACAAGGTAATAATACTCTTTATATCATCTCTCTGCAATGGTTGCAGATAACTCAGTGTCTTTTCTGCATTGACGGTTCTGAACTTCTCCTTGGGCGTCTCAAGGATCTTCCCACCGCCAACAATAGCGTGCAGATTCATTGGTGATATCACAAAAGGATCTTTTGGGAGAACAGCCAGAGGCTCCTGTAACCTGAGCTGAACCAGTCCTGTTTCTCCGGGATGAAGCCTCTCATTTTTCATCGTCACAAGTAGAGCAGCTGTGCAGGACGTGCCCACATATAGTTTGATCCGCTGTCGATTTAGAATTGGACGCCGGCCCGCAGGGAGAATGGTCAGCTCCGCGTTTAGCAGCTTGGATGGGGTAAGAATTCCAGGCTGGGCAAGCACTTGTCCGATTCTGACTTCATCCAAAGCAATGTTCTGCAGGTTGAGCCCGACCCTTTGGCCGGCAACGGCTTGGTCGACTCGCTCATGATGAACTTCGATGAACCGCACCTTGGCTTGCTTGAGCAATGGTAGAAGCTCCACGGTATCGTCGTGCCCAATCTTTCCGGAAAGGATCGTGCCGCTGACCACAGTGCCAAAACCGGGAAAACTCCTTACTTGATCAATCCAGAGACGAAAAGGAGCACGAACTGACTTGCCACTTACCCCGGCAGCCTCGCTTTCCATTGCCAGCAAGATTTCATCGAGGCCCCGGCCGTCAAGCGCGGAGAAAGGGATAACGGGCTTTTGTTCGAGAAAGGACCCGCTTACAAGATCTCGGATTTCCATTTCAGCCAGTTCCAAGGTCTCAAGATCCACGACATCGGCCTTGCTTAGCACGATGCAACCACCTTTGGCCTGAAGGAAATTCAGGACTTCCAAGTGATCTCTTGTCTGGGGCATGACCCCATCATCCGCTGCCACCACTAAGATTGCCATATCAACGGAGCTTAGACCGCGAATGGTGTTTCTCAGAAAATCGCTGTGTCCTGGAACATCCACGAGAGCAACTCGGCGGTCTGAAGAGAGCTTCAACGGTCCAACACCCGGTTCAATGGAAAGTCCCCGCCGTTTTTCTTCCTTCAGTCGGTCGGTGTCTATACCGGTAAGGCATCTAATCAAGCTGGTTTTGCCGTGGTCCACGTGTCCGGCGACTCCTGCGGTAATGAACTTGTCCATAGCTCTAGTTCCCGTTAATTTGTGAAAGTCACCCCTGATAAATCTCCACTGAATTCCTCAACAAGTCGGGGAGCGGCTTCAAACGAAACACAATCGGCGCATGGCCGGCCTATATTCGGACAACAATATTCTTGATTGGAGGGGGCAAGGGGAATCGAACCTCCTCCCGGTTTATTAGACCGAGCCAACGGGTTTGCAGCCCGCGGGGCGCCCAGCGCCATTGCCCCCGGAACAGTTTGACATTGCCCATGAGCTGGGTTGAAAGAGGCCTTGAACTACGATTCGGAAGAATTGATGGTAAGGGCAGGAGTCTTTCGGCCTAGCTCTGAGCCAACCAAGCACGGGTAGCTTGTTTCAAGCTACTTCAGGTAAAGCCGAAAAACCGGCACATAAATGGACTCCTGGTCTGGGATAGGGGATACTCCAAAAAACCAATACCAAGGAAAAGCCGATATGTCAAATCATGATTACCTGTCCGGCAAGCGCTCGATCAAGCCGATTTAACCCCCCAACAGGACTTTGAATTTCTCGGTGTTGGAATCGGTCAGCGGAATCGGGAAACAAACGCTATATAATCAGCCGGTGTGTCAAGATCGGAAAGTATCATTTCATCGGCTACTTCGATATTTATCGACTCTTCTTCATGGTTCCTGAAAATAGCCCGAAGTCCTCCGTCTCCCGAATACGAGAGAATCTCATTTCGGTAGCATGCGTCTACCAAAGGAGGGTGCCCTCTCTTCCCAAGAAACACAGGGAAGACTATCTTGCTCTTTCCAATGTGGTAAGCCTTAAGAAGATCCTCTATCGTCTGTGGGCTGACCAGGGGGATGTCTACGGGCAGTACGAAAAAGGCACGAGATGCGGTCTTCACTGCCTTGACTCCTGATTGGACTGAAGAGAACATGCCTCGCTCAAACTGCCTGTTGAAAATCGCCCTGGCGCGGCAATCATGTACGATTGGAATAGTCTGCTCGGCTCCGTGACCGGTGACGACAATCACATCTTTGATGCCCAAGTCACGAAATAGTCCTATGGCGCGCTCCAGAATTGTCCTGCCCCCGAGCTTGAGAGTTGGTTTTAGGGTTCCCATGCGCCTGGAATATCCAGCGGCCAGAATGATGGCAGAAATTCTCTTCGTCATAGAGAGTCGCCTTTGCTGGAACCTCTCGGGTGATCACTCGCAAGCGTAGATCGTATTCATACTTGTCGCGGACAAGGGGCTGCCATTATGAACGTCGTGCTTGTGTCAATCACGCGGCCCGGGCTTTTTGTTCATTGCTTCTCTTCTCCCCGTGGCCTAGCCTTATGGCATCTACCGGACAGATCTTTCTGCAATCGCCGCAATTCACGCAGTTGATTTCTGCCGGCCGAGTCTCGGCGAAGCAGATATTTCGGCAGGAATCGCAGTCATTACATGCTGAGGTCTTGAAATATTTGATCAATGAGAACCTGTTGAAAATTTCGAGCAAACCGCCGGTGGGACATAGATACCGACACCAGAAATGCGGAATGATTAGGGCCAGGGAAAGTCCACCCAGAATAAACCCCGTTCGCCACAGCCAGAGCTGATCAGCATGCTCGAAAGTCAGAGACACGGAGTTGAGGAATTCCCCAGTTCTAATCGGTATTGCCCATCTAGGGTTGTTCAGCAAAAAGAGCACGAGTAGGCTTGCTACTACTATGGGATACTTGGTGACAGCTTCTATGGTTCCTCTTGCCTTCCCTCTCAGGAGGGCAAGTTTTCCCAGAAGCTCCGATACAAGTCCCCCCGGACATGCCCAGCCACAAAAAGCGCGGCCGAAGACGATCCCTGAGATAAACAGACCGATCCATACAGGCATCCACCAATCTCTGCCCGGGCATTGCAGAACCGGGCAATTCCCGCAGCCAACATAAGGAACAGCAAAGGGACATCGGAAGATCCCGTAGAACGAAAACTCGCCCAGGATCACGAGGAAGCCCAGTTGAGATGCTCTTCTTTTCCAATTAATTACCGGAATCTCACGCATCTTTCACCCCGTACTTTTGAATGAGGCGTTCGCCCTCGGCTGACACCGCGGGGATAAATCCCGCCTCTTCAAAAAAAGCTTGGCCCTTTTCCGACCTGATGAATTTCACGTAATCCTCGGCAAGGTCCTTATTGTGAGCAAATTTCATGACACCTATCACGAAAGACACGGGGCGAGGTGGAAAGAATTCCTCAGGGATCTCTATTACATCCATCTTACCGGCAAACTCCGTTTTCTTCGTCAGTCGGAGCTCCATAACAGCCACGTCTCCGGTTCGTTTAATGACGTCCGGCACGACGCTCTGAACACAGTCACCGACGACCACCGCATTTTTCTGAGCTTGCTCGAGCACTCCTGCTTTTTTCAATATGATGGTAGAAGCCTCCCCACCGGGCGGTGAAGCGTTAGGCGACAATACGGTTTTAATACCAGGCTTTCCAAGATCCTGAATACTCTTTATGCCTGCGGGATTTCCCTTGGGGGTTACGAGCACGTATTTCGTGAAACATAACGGGAGGAAGTGGAGCATCTTTCCTTGGGCTTTGAGCTTTTGTGCCAGTTCAAGGACTCGCGGAGCAAATATTTCTGTCTTAGCATTGCCCAAGAGGGATTTGCCCAAAGCCGCTGCGAAAGCGCCCGAATAGTCTATCCTGCACCCGGTTGTTTGCTCGTAAGCTTTGTTCGCCGGGATGAACGCCTCAGCGAGGCCCCCGCATGACCATACCTGGAGAAAATCGTTTTGGAAGCTTGACGCAATCGCTTGCGAGCCCAGTAACAGGCCTCCTGTGGCCGCCAAGGAGGAAGCCTTCAGGAAACCGCGTCGGGTAACATTCTTGTCTTTCTCGTTCATCTCGCCTGTTCCTTTCCCGGGATTCCTTCTGCATCCGCTCTGCACTGTTTGCAGTCATGGAAAACCGTAATAATGTTGCTGGACAGAGATCTCAATCGAACCATGTAATGATCATCAGGTTTGATCATGCTTTTAAACAAACCTCTTGGAATCAGGGGAATAGGATTGAAAACATGGGCTCCAAGGTCTTTGACATTTCGTGCGGTTTTTAACACGTCGGCTCCGTTAATGTCAGGGATAACGACACAGTTGACTTTGACGACCATCCCTGCTTCAATTACTTTCTTCAGGCCAGCCGTTTGGTTCTCAATCAGCACCTCGGCTGCTCTTTTTCCCTCATAAATCTGACCGTCTTTGGTGACAGTCGGCTGAATCCGAGCCACCACCGAAGGATCGAAACCGTTTATGGTGACAGTGAGATGTTGTACCCCTAACTCCTGCAGTTCTCCGCAGTGTTCGGGCAAAGTCAGGCCATTGGTACACACACAAAGGGTAATTTCTGGATACTCCCGCCTAATGATCCTCAGTGTTTCAAGGGTTTCTTCGTTCGCAAGAGGCTCTCCTGGGCCTGCGATGCCCACCACAGAGTTCATGCCCCACCGATCCAAGAACTCTCGGGTTTTCGCCAGAGCTTGGCCCGGAGAGAGCAGTGTGGCAGAGATGCCCGGAGCAACAACCAAAGTCCCGTGGGGAGCAATCTCTCTCTCACAGTACCCACATCGGGTGTTGCATCGTGGAGCCACCGGCAGGTGAAGCCGCGCAACGGTGCGGTGCGCGATGGGATGGAGGCAGGGATGAAATGGGATGACGCTGTCGGCTTCCACAGCACATTTTCGAGATAAAGGCACATATACTCCAGTCTTATGAGATAAAGTGGATTTTGCCGGGACCCCAACGCGCGGCCCAAGGGCTTATGAATCATCAAAGTCCCGCTTAACTCGAAACAAAAAAAGGGGCGATCTCAGGAGCGGCACAAATGATATATCGCCACATCCTATTTGTCAAATAGGACTCGGCGATAGCAATTTGCGCAGAGGATTCCATGACCGTCGAGAAAGTCTGGTCAGATGAGCAATCAATGGAACAATAAAGGGAAGAGCCCGCGGCTTAGTTCCCATTTTGCATCCGACAGTTCCGGCGAGTATACGCACCGTGGCGCACGGCATTGGCCTTCCAGCACTTATGGAGGTCACGGACGGTCGGCCCTTCTATTACCTGAGCTACCTTCGTCTATAAGCCTGACTTTTTCAGATCTTCATACGTTCCTGTCAGGTAACTGCTGTTCCAGTAGGCCCTTTGGGCTATAGCCTCCGCAAGTTGTCGGGCCTGAGTGACGCTGTTTCCAAAAACGATAATACGCGTGCCATGGTCGGTATACGGTAGTCGTCGATCCTTGTTCGCTGCCTCGATATCGCCGGCCTGGAGGTTCACTGCGCCCTTTAGCGTGCCGGAGCTGTATTCTTCTTTACTTCTTGCGTCGACGAAGACCGCGGTACTGTCCGACGAATAAACGTATTTGAGGCCCGAGAGACTGGTTTCGGCAGTGTTGCCGAAAGCTCGCCAGACGGGAAGGCCATGCTGATATTTCTTAATATTCGTGCAGCCCTTCTTGGAGAGTGTCTCTGCTACGCGGATGGTCTTATGACAGTGGGGCCCATTGCAGTAGAGGACTAGCCCGGGTGATTTGTCTGAACAGAGCTTCATCATTTGCTCGATTTCAGTCTCGAAGATATTTACGCTCCCAGGTATATGGGAAACAGCGTATTCGTTTTCCGGTCTGACGTCGATTACCGGAATCTTTCCCTCTGAGAGTATTTGCTCGAGTTCTTGCGTCGTGATTTCGACGCCCGCGGGAGCAGTTTGTCCCCGTTGCCCCTTATTATCTCGCGAGCTTTCCGCTGACTGCGATATGGAAGCCGCCAAAACAAACAGTGATGCCATGAGCGCAACAAAAACCGATGCGTAACGATTTCCTTTCTTCATGCCACAAAGCCTCCTTTTGGACGGATTGATGGTGATCGCTCAGCCCGGACGATATAAGTGTCCATCAGCCCTGAAGGCTCCCGGTCGTTGTGTGCCATGCCTGGTGCTCGGGGCGCCTCGGCTAACTGCCGTATCTCAATTGCAACATCGGCTTTATAGCGTTTGTCCAAAATTCTGTCCGATTTGCCTTGGCGCGATCTGAGACGATACTGGATCAATTCTTCGTGTCATTGCGAGGAGTGAAAGCGACGAAGCAATCTCCCAAGCTTCTACTGAGGGG
>JBKQRG010000106.1:0-10756 GCA_052144015.1 Desulfomonilaceae bacterium | reverse complement strand
TAAAGTCTCCAAGAAAGAGTTCGATCAAATAAATATCACAAGGGACAACTTCCACGGAGAATGGAACTACATCATCCGACCCAGAAGTCCCCAAATATGACAGGTTTATTTCGTGGCAGGCCCTAAGCACCAGAGCCGGACGCCGGATATAGCTCTTAAGAGAGGCGACATCCACCCGAAGGAACGCGATGCACAACAGCACAAAGACTGCCTCGGTAACGTATGGTTTAACCACAGCGCCAATCGATGGGGCAGCTATACCAATGATAACGAGCGCCGCAACTGCTCGTGTGCCTTGCCCACCGATCCATGAGAGGACTGCAGCGAATGCGTCAATTACGAGGTATATAAACTTCATTCACATGTTCCTGCTGAAAACCCGTGCGAGGTCTAATTCGGCCCATAGGCTTTGAAGTAATCCTTTTCAGTTTTCCGTATGAAATTTCCAGGGTGCTAATACAATAATCCCTTGCAGAAAAAAAGGGCTCACCGGAAGATCTCTTGAAAAACGGCTCAACCTAGGTTGCTTATAGCGGATCTGTCGGCATCCGAAGAAGAACTCTGAGCTGTTCTTTAAGAGACTGATTTCTCTACGATCTCTGCGCCCTCAGCGGTGGGCGATTTCTGATTTTTTCTGACTCCGACTGAATCTTCACTCAATTTCAATTCAAGAATTGGCATGAACCTGTACGGTCTCTAAACAGATTTCTGGCGCAATTTGGTAAGTCACCCAACCCCCAATCCTTCCCCATCCGAGAAAATGGCTCAGAATTGAGTACAGAAAGCCTGAAGGGGAAGTGAAGAAAAGGATGCGGAGGAACCCGCTTGCCTGAACAAGGAAGGGGAAAGGGGGAAATAATGCGGGGGAACCCATTTTTTGCAAAAAGGCGCTCAGCGCACGGCGATCATGCATCAGCGGGCATCGTGCCATGTCGGAGGCTCTCAGTATAAAAATGCATGTTGGCGCCACGCCGAATGGACACGCACCCCCTCCGGCAATCCCGCGAAACCGCGGGACTATATGGCTAGCGGTGAATCCGACTGATTGGTACGCTGCCGGCCTCCGTGCGCGTGCATAGAGTAATCGACCGGCAGGGACGCGGGTCGCTACCCGGGACGGAAGACGGGCACAAATGCTCAAGTCTATGTCAACCATTTAGTCCCACGTGTCGCGGGATTTGGGAAAGGGTTCGGGTCCCGCTGGGCGTGGGCCCAAGATGCGTCGTGAGGGTGAAGCCGGTTGACACATTTCGATGTTGCGTCATGCATGTTCGCCGTGCGCGGAGCATTTGCAAAAAAGGTTTTCCCTGGAATTCCAGTCCCTTCGTCCCCACAACGGCCTAGCTGCGCGACATGCCGTAAACAGTATTATTTCCCCTGAGTGAAAATTTTCTGTTGTAAGTTTTCATCTATTCCGAACTGTAATAGCAGTCGGGAATACTTTTGCGGCTCATTGATTATGTGTAGGAACGACAGACTCTATCGGAAAGGAAATATTTTCATGCTTCACGAGATGCGTGCTAAGATGGCAAAAATCAAATGTGGAACCTATTGTCGGCGGTTCAGGACTCATGGAACAAGATGGAGAAATTCGGGACCGTGTGCTTGTCGGGCAGTGTCTGGAGGGATCAAAGGCTGCGTGGGACGAATTCTATGCCCGGTACCTGCCTTTGGTTAGAAAGGTCATTCATTCGCACTTGCGCCGCAGCGAATCTGATGTGCAGGACATGACCCAGAACATCTTTCTTGCTCTTTGGACAGCACTGCGGACGTACGATCATCAATATCCGCTGTCCAGATTTGTGTGGGTCGTTGGCGAACGGGTCTGTATTGATGAATACCGGAAGACCGTAGCCGGGAAACGCGATGGCGAGCATGTCCCGGTGAATCATCACGATCACGGTGACGTAGGCGCTACCATGGTGAGATCCGATCTCGAGACCCAAGAAGACGAAGTAGCTAGATCCGAGCTGGTGCGTCTCCTACGACTTGCCTTCGGGCGACTGGGTGACAAGTGCCGGGAACTTCTAAGATTACGCTATATCGAGGAACTATCTTTCAAGGAGATTGTTCCGCTTCTTGGTGCCAAAGAAAAAACCTTGGCAGTGCAAGCAGGGCGCTGCATTGACGATCTGAAGACTATTTATGATCGAGGGCAGCGAGAAGGATGGAGATAATGAAAGATCAAGTGCTGGACAATCATGTGGATGACCTTCGGCTGCCATACCTGGAAGGTTTGCTGAGCCCTGAGGAAAAGGCAAATTTTGAGGACCATCTGGATCAATGCCCGGCATGCAAATCGAGATTGAAGGAGATGAGCCGCTGGACTTCGATCCTTAGGGAAAACGCCCGTGAAATGTGCCCGGAAAGTTGGGAACTGTTCGACTATGTCCGTACCGGCAAGGATCTCCGTGGGACAATTTCTTCACACGTTGAGACATGCCATTTGTGCGGCACAGACGTGGAATCGTTTAGAAAAGAGATCTCCGAAAAGGCCGTGCCGGACGCTCTCTGGAAAAAAATGCAGACCTTGTCGGGGACGACTGTAGCGGATCGGCCTTACGGCACTGCATCTCAGTGGGTTTTGGAAAAACTGGGCAGCCTGGTGGAGCTGTTTCGACCAATGGTGCTGGTTCCCGTGGCAGTGGCTGTTACGGTCTTGCTTGTAGTGCTCTTATATCCAACCGGTCCTGCTCCCATGACGGTGGCGCTCAGTTCTGTGAAGTGGGGACCAGGGCCTTCTGCGTCGAATCTTATGGGTCGCGAAAGTCACGACAGCTTACCTTCTGAGGCAAAAAAGGAGCAATTGGGCGTAGTGATACTCTTTAGCAACGTGAAGCACCCACCGGACCGGAATCTTACAGACTCGTTGTACCGGGCCATCGAGCCTCCCAAAGATGTCCGCGATAGGTACAACGTCGTGTCTCCGGATGAAATCAGCCAGGTGGCTGGTAAAGATCTTCTGAACACCCGGGACGAAGAGTCCCTGGTCAAAGTAATGCGCTCGAAGTTGAAAATCTCGAGAGCCTTCGTGATTGAAATAGTGCCAAGCGGAAACAGGTATGGAATCGTTGCCCGTCTTATTAATGCCGACACAGGAATACCCACGGAAAAGTGGGATTCCTCGAATTTAACTGATGCTGAACTCCCTGCCGCTTTGGAACGTGCAGGCGAGGCTCTCCTGCGCCACCGACGTTAATGGCTACCGGCAGTCCTTGCCCGGCCATTTTGACGGCTTGCACACGCTGAACGGCGGCAATCCTGGTTAACGCAGGAGACGACACGGACCTGGCACTTAGACATACCGGCTTAGGACGTTAACTTGGGTTACAAAAGGCGGTATTTATGGCTCTCAGCTCGGATAATCAGTGCGGCCTGCCAAATGCAAGAATATGCTGGTTGCTGTCGCTGACCGGCACGTTGGCGCTTCTCCTTTGCCTGTTCTATCCCGACGGATCAGAAGGGTTCAGCCCCAGCTCGGAGACTCCGCGCGTAAAGACCGGCCAAAGTGTAGTGAGCCCTCCTACTCCAGCTCCCGCCCGTTGCCGGGGAACTGTGGAAAGTGGCGTTGGAACCGGAACCAAGTTTCGACCGGGAGTCCCGGCTCTGCAGAGAACTTTAATCCGGGAGCGTCAACTTCGGACGGGACAACCTGGAGATGATTCTAAGGTTATACAACCCCACCGGAGTCGGAACACTCAAACACCGCCTCAGCAACTTCCTGCCAGAAAGCTGGCAAAACCTCGTGTTCCATATCTGACTGAGCTTGCCGTGGACATTGACAGGTCTCTTGCCGACCGTGTGCTGCAGCAACCGGCTGCGGTGGAAGCGATTTACAAGAACTCTCTCTCCCTAGCGAAAAAGGGTGGAAACGTCTTAAAAGAAGAAGAAGCTGCGATTAATCTGGGGCATGTCTCTTATCTTACGGGCCGATTCCCGGAAGCCGTTGCAAGCTACTCCGAAGCTCTGCTTATAAGCCGAGGGATCGGAGACAAAAGCGGTGAAGCCACAGCTCTCAGGAATCTTGCTGCTTCATTCACAGCTGCCGGCAACTTCAACGAAGCGGAACAGTACAATAGCGAGGCATTAACACTTCTCCAGGCCTCCGGAAGTGCAAGAGACCTGCAGATGGTACTGAACAATCTTGGAGTCTTGGAGAAGAATCAGGCGAAATATTCCCGGGCGTTGAACCGGTATGAATCGGCCCTGGAAATGCAGGGGGAATCCGAGGACGTGAGGGCCCTGTTGCATCGCAATCTGGGAAACTTCTTCCGGTTATGGGGAGAGTACGGAAAGGCGGCGCAGAATTATGAAGTATCCGCAACACTCTGGACAAGCCTCGGAAATGGCAAAGAAGCCGGCTCAGCCATTCTGGACAAGGGTCAAGTTTACGCTCAATGGGGTCGTAATGAGAGCGCTTTTGAAAGCACTCAGAAGGCCATCCAAACCCTCACCAATGCGGGGGCCCCTACGGACTGGTCTAAGAAACTCATGGGCGATCTTCTCCTGGATACGGGACGGTTAAGTGAAGCCGAACCGTACATAAAAGATGCGGATTACGATTCGTCGTTGGGGTGGCTGTATCTTCTCGGATCTCAACCTCAGGTCGCGAGGAAGCACTACGAGCAGCTCCTGCGAGCAGCCCAAAATGAATCCAACCTCGACGAGCTCTTTGTCGCTCATACCGGACTGGCCAAAGCTCTAGAGGCCATGAAGAGCTATGATGAAGCCCGACATCATTATGCGAAAGGGGTGGAAATTGCCGAAGAGATCCGTTCCAAACTTCTGCTTTCGGAGCGAAAGAATTTCTTTGCGGCAAAGATAAGCGGGTTCGTTCGGTCGGAGCCTGCAAAAGGTCTTTTAAGGATAAGCTTGAAGCAGAAAAGGCCGGAACAGAGCATATATCCCGGCGAAGTCATCAGGGCTCGGGAGTTTGCGGATAGCCTCTCACAGAGAGCGGAAGGACGGCATTTCAATGTGCCCGTCGAGCTAATTGAACAAGAGGCTGCATTGACCGACCAACTTGCATCACTTAAAACAGCGCTGCCGATCATGCCCAAAACTCTTGATGACCGGCGCTACGCCGAGTTGACCGGTCGTATAGCAAACGCAGAGACCCAGAGGAAGAGGTTGGTCAAAGATCTCTGCGAAAACTACAAGGATTATTGCGCAGTAAGATACCCCTCCCCGGTAGTCCTGGAACAGGCCGACATCCGGCCGGATGAGTACATTCTCCTGTTCGATACCGTAACCGATGGCATTGCGATTCGGCTGCTCAAAGGAAGGAAGGTCGTCAAATCGTCCCTTCTGGAATGGAACGCACAGGATATGGACCGTGCCATTAGGCGTTTCAGAGAACCTTTTGAGCAGGTTCAACTGAGTAAGTTCCCCATTCAACTTGCGAAATTACTCCACGACCGACTGACTGCGGACGCACTGGAATCGGTACCCGTGGGTGCGCCTATAGTGATAATTCCGGACGGCGTACTTGCCCTATTGCCATTCGAAGCTCTGGTGACAGGTGGCACCCCCATTTGGAAATCCGGTCAGTATGGGGATTTTCCACAAGGGATAAACTACTTGGGAGACCGCAATCCAATTGTTTATTCTCAATCTCTCACTTCCATGACACTGGTCCGCAAGATTGCAAAAAAGGAAAAGGCCGGCAGCGCACTGCTTGTGATGGCTGATCCTGTTTTTGAAATGACTGACGAGAGAGCCCGGAATGCAGAAGTCTCAAAACCGGTTGTGGAGAACAAGGATCATTGCTCTCGAGTGAAATCCGCAATGGAGGGCTCCTGCGCAGGAAGCCTCAATTTCCGGCGGCTCCCGCAGACCCGTGAACTCAGTAACAGCCTAAAAGAGCTGTACGGTGATTTCTGCGAAATCTACACGGATTTCCAGTGCACAAAGAAGGCATTCCTGGACAGCCTTTCCAAACGCCCCGGCCAGTATGGATCTATCGTTTTTGGAACTCATGGATTTGCGGCAAACGATCTGCCGGGAATCATGGAACCCGTTCTGGCATTGAGTATGGTTCCGGAAGGCACCGACGGATTCTTGACCATGACGGAAATTGCGGGGTTGAAGATGAATGCCGACGTGGCAGCTCTCACCGCATGCAAGACCGGCCTCGGCGCCAGGCTGGAGGGCGAAGGCATTATGAGCCTGGGCAGAAGTTTCCAGATTGCGGGCGCTCGGTCGGTAATAATGAGTCTGTGGTCGGTGGCAGAGGAACCGTCAACATTGCTGATGTACGAATTCTTCAAGGGGTTGCATCAGGGCCTCGGCAAGAATCAGGCTTGGATTCGCAGTAGGGCTGAACTAAGAAACCAAGGTTTCGAGCATCCGTTTTTCTGGGCTCCATTCATTCTGATGGGAGAAAAGGATTGAGCTTCAGGCCACTGAATAGGGCCGTCAGCGAAGCCTGAGGTCGTGGTCTCTGCTTCGATCAGGTATGTTCTCTGCTGGAATCATCTGCTTAAGATCGGATTGTGTGGTCCACGTATTGTTCTTCCAGTTCGCAAAGATTGACGATAAGTTGAAATACTTCAGCCAATTCTATTGCCCCGATGTCCTCTAGCTCTTGTTTTCTCTTTTTCGCCCACTCTTTCATTTTCGTCTGCCTCCTCTGATTTTTGACACCTAGTCTATAATTCGGAGGGCAGAAAAAAATATTACAAGAGTGGCGAAAGGATTCTCTAAAGTCTCATACAGCGGGTTCCGGCAAGGCGTGCGGCTGCTTGGAAGCTATCTTCTCGTATGCTGAGTTATATAACCATGTTATATTTACTACCAGTCTCTTCGGCAAAGGCTCCTCGTGCCAACATCCCTAGGAATTTCAAGAGCATAATATTTCTTGTTACCTTTTTCTCGGTTTCCCGAATTGCAGAGATAAGACGGCCAGACACCTTGTAGCAAACAAGGGGCCGGTGGAGCACAGAGCCCCACATAATTCCGAGACGAGGGGACAAAGAAAGGAGAAGCATATGAAAAGGACAGGAACAGGATTGGTAGTGGTGACAGTTGCGGTGTGTATGCTGTTGAGCGTCGGGGTGGCGAGCAAAAGTTTTGCTCAAATACTATGGGTGGCCAGCATTGATGCTCGAATGGGTTATTTGCCGGTTTACGCTGAACCCTCTGAGAATTCTTCCATCGTCGGATCGCTGCAGCGATGCACCAGAGTGCTACTGACAGGCGCCGGAAAAGGTCCTTTGGTTGAGATTTCCCAGCCGATGCAAGGCTGGGTGCAAGCGGATCTGCTGGGTGAGAATTCATGCTCAGCAGGATACGTCGAACCCGAGGAGCCTACAGTAATCGGGACAGCCCCTGTTGGGCGGATATATGGACCGTACTTTCACCACCGCCATCATAGGCATCACTACAAGCATCACTTTGCACATCATCATGGCGGGCATCTCGCTGCGGGTCATCATGGTCATCATAGCAGACATCATTAGGATCGTTAGCTGCACTCACGGAGGTGGTATGAGACGGGAATGATTTTCAGATCGCACAAAATCCAGCAAGGCGGGCTTCGGCCGGCCTTTTGCTTTTTATGAAGCTTATTTGCAACAGGGGCGCTGAGAAAGCCACCGGGAACCAGTTTCCGAACCGAAAAGAGCCCGGGAACCGGCTTCTTTCAAGAAGCAGGTTCCCCGTGGCCTTCTCAGCGCCCCCATTCATTGTTATCACCAATCTCCCGTTTTATGGGGCTGCTCTCGCCTTGCAAGGTTAGGCAAGAGCAGATCTCACTCCTTGCTTGGCACAGAAATATTGGACACGAGCAGAATAAGGTGAGATGATAGCCTCGTCCGGTTATAGGGGCTGATATCTGTTCATTCATACCATGTGTGACGCTTCGTCGGGGGGCGGGATGAAGCCGATTGTCCAGGAGGATTCTTAGGTTTCACGGGACGAGGGGGTACCCCTTTACTGATCCCCGGACCGAGAGGGAGGTACGGATGACGTACGACGCGAAACCGTGGCTGAAGCATTATGATCCAGGCATTCCGCCTGAATTTGAAATCCCTCGAATCTCACTCGTCGAGCAATTGAACAACGTGGTATCTCGTGTGCCAACGAGGCCGGCCGTTCATTTTCTCGGAGTGACCCTCACCTATCAGGAACTGATGGCCCACGCGGATCGTTTCGCCCAGACCCTCATTGACCACGGATGCACCAAAGGCGACGTGGTGGGTATTAATCTCCCTAATATCCCCCAGTATCTGATAGCTCAGATAGGAGTCCTCAAGGCTGGGTGTGCGGCCTCAGGACTGTCGCCTCTGCTTACTCCCAGGGAAATGGCGCAGCAATTGAGCGATTGCCGGGCCAAGGCTCTCGTCACGCTCGACCCTATATTTGAGAACCGCTTCGTGGGAATATCCGATCAGCTTCCTGATCTCGAAGTCATCATCTCAACCGGCATCCTCGATTTCCTGCCGTTCGTGAAGCGAACCCTGGCGAGGGTGCTCAAGAAGGTGCCCCACGGCAAGATCCGGCCTTTGCCGGGCAAGCAGGTGGTAAGATTTATGGATGTCCTCTCCCGGTATGCAGCGCAGGACCCTGGGATAAAGATCGGTCCGGACGACCATTGCCTGATTCAGTACACGGGCGGCACCACAGGAGTGCCCAAGGGAAGCATCATAACGGAATGCAACGTCATGGCCCAGTTGACCATAGTCACTGAATGGCTCCAAATGGAACGGGGAAAAGAGGTCATTCTCTCCGGCTTCCCCCTGTTCCACATTGCGGGCTTTACCTTGGGAATGGGGAGCCTTTTCATGGGACTTACCCAGATTCTCATTCCTGATCCGAGAAACACCAAACATATTGTCAAGGAGATGGCAAAATACCGGCCCACTATGCTGGTTAATGTCCCATCACTCTACATGATGCTCCTCGAGGAGGCTGAT
This sequence comes from Desulfomonilaceae bacterium, assembly GCA_052144015.1. Taxonomy (GTDB): domain Bacteria; phylum Desulfobacterota; class Desulfomonilia; order Desulfomonilales; family Desulfomonilaceae; genus DATJPW01. The sequence continues at coordinate 1,841 of JBKQRG010000106.1, read as the reverse complement.
TTTCGCCGGCTGGATTTTTCGAACATTGGATTTTGTCTTTCCGCCGCATCCCCATTTGCAGCGGAATCCATACGGGAACTCGAAGCGGTTGTCGGCTCGGGCAAGGTTGTCGAAGCGTATGGGATGACTGAGTTGAGCGCGCTGGCCACCACCAACCCGAGACGTGGCACAAAGAAGATAGGCTCTGTGGGCCTCCCTCTTCCGAATACTACCATCCGACTGGTGGATCTTGAGACTGGGTCCAGACAGGTTGGCGTCGGTGAACCGGGTGAGATGGTAGTGTCAGGCCCTCAGGTCATGAAGGGCTATCTCAACAGGCCGGAGGAGACCGCACTGGCGCTGCGTACCGATGACGGGAAGATCTGGCTCCGCACCGGAGACGTAGCACGCATGGATGAGGATGGCTTCTTTTTCATCGTCGATCGTGTCAAGGATATGCTCAACGTAGGCGGTTACAAGGTATTCTCCAGAGAGGTGGAAGAAAAGCTTTACGAACACCCTGGGATAGAGTTCTGTGCAATTCTTGGCGTGCCTAATCCGCAGCGGCCGGGTTCGGAACTGGTGAAGCTGGTATACCAGGCGTCTGCGGCTTGCAAGGACCGGTCTCCGGAGGAACTAAAGCAAGACATTCTGACCTTCAGTCGTGAGAACTTCGCGCCGTACAAAATCCCGAAGATAATCGAACAGGTGGATTCCATACCGCTGACCCCGGTGGGCAAGGTTGACAAGAAAGCGCTGAGGTAAGCGGAAGAGAGGCGCTGAGAAGGCCACCGGGAACAGTAACAAAAAAGAAGAATGTCCCCGTTTTCGTTCTGTCCCCGTTTTCGTTTTCGCACGGTGCTAAATAGGTCAGCGCCCATAACCGAAAGAACTGAGGGGGCCGAAATGGAAATGTGGGTGATTGCGGTGTTACTCGGGCTCTCATGGACTTTGATCTTGACGGGTAAGATCGCCAAGATACTGGATATGAGTTACAAAATGTTTCTCCGTTTTGGAGTTCTGTTTTGCGTTGCGGCAGGGGCTCCTTTGTTTCTCGTTATAATTCTCGAACTAAGAAAGGACCCCTGGTCTCTATTTTTGGCGGCGTTGACCATTCTGCTCACCGCCGTTCTCGATCTAATTGCCGCTTTTTCCAAAGGGGAGGTTACACCCCCACGTGTGCCTGTGAAGAAACCCGGCCAAGGCCGCATTGCACGAACAGCTAAAAAAGTTGCGTCTTTCTTGCTCATGGGATTTGTGTTGTATTTTGTGCTCAGGGGATCTCTTCCTTCTCTCGGACAGATGTCCGGTTGGGACATGACTGCTTGTGGATTGTTTACGATGGCTGCAATTATCAACGGCTTCCAAAGCCTATTTCAGAGAGTCGAGATATGCGGGAACGGCTTATGGCATGAAGGAACGATTAAGCCGTGGGAGGCTTTCGAATTCTTCTCCTGGACTGGAATAACAAAGGATGGTGTTGAATTGAGGCTTCAGGCAAAATCAGCCGATCACGGAACGACACGGCTCATGGTGCGTTTTGAAGACCGTGAAGTGGTGCAGCAAATACTCGAAGCCAACTTGCCGGATCAATTGTCGGGCGCTCATGCCGGACTCTTTGCCGCCCATGTCGTGAGCCATCAATGGGTTGGACCTAGAACCACGAGATTTGTCATAAAGACCATTGGACACGGCATGGAACCGAAGATTTTCTGGTCCGCGAACTGCGGAAGGGGCTCAACCCGTAAAGATCCACGTGCAGAGCACGTGGCTTTGCTTTAGCCCCCCATAGGGGGGCTGCAGGCTACTCTATGAACTGAAACGGTGTTCCCCTTCCATAGGCATGATACAAGGTAAACGAA
>JBKQRG010000105.1:0-4577 GCA_052144015.1 Desulfomonilaceae bacterium | reverse complement strand
GTTCGCAGTAAGGGCGACACCGAGGGCACCCGCGCCGAAATCCTGAAGCTCGATCCTGAGAACCGCGTCCGCTCCATGTCCGAATATGTTTCCCTGATGAACTCCTCGAATCTCCCCGAACTCAAGCCCTTCATCCGCACCATGGTGGGCCTCGGTGTGGTCATTAGCTTTCTCGTCGTGCTCATGAATATGCACACTATGATCCTGGAACGCACGCGCGAAATCGGCATTCTCAAGGCGCTCGGCTTTTCCCGCTTCGACATCATCAAGATGCTCCTCGGCGAAACCGCCTTCCTTACTATCGCCGGGAGTCTCGCCGGTATCGGCATCACCTTCCTTGCCCAGGCCATCCTTAAGCAAACCAATCCCGGTCTCTCTATCCTTCTCACGCCGGGCTGGATCTTTGGCTCCATTTTTCTGGCTTTGCTCGGGGCTGCCCTGGGTGCTACGGTTCCCGCACTTCGCGCTTCCGGCTTCGATCCCGTCGAAGCACTGGCCTACGAATAGTTCCCTGCGCGCAACTCCTCACGTTTTCCTCAGCCTCATCGTTGCTTCAGCGCCGCGAAACTGGTATGAAAAGGCATACTCTTGCGTCGGGTCCCGCCCGATGCCTTAGCTGGCTGGTGCAGTCGTTAAGGAGAACACCATGAAGCGTTGTTGTCTCGGCCTTACTCTGCTCGCGATTTGCCTCCTGGTTGCTGCTACGGTGTCCGCCCAAATGGGCATGGACCTATTCAAGAAGCCCGACATCGCCAAGGCTTTCAATCCCGTCGTCGGCAAAGGCGCCCAGTACCTCAACACCTCGACCTCCGCAACCCCGGCAAAGACCAGCACGATTGAGATCTCCATTGTTGGGAGGGAATCCGTCGAAGGCAAAGACGGCTACTGGATGGAATTTGTAAGCACCACGGAGAAGAATCCATTGTCGGTCGGCAAGGCTCTCTTTACCAAAGATGACTTCCAGTTTCACCGCATGATTGTGCAAATCCCGGGACAAGGGGCCATGGAAATGCCCTTCAATCCCACCGCCGCGAACCGGGGGAAGGCGCAAGAAAGCATGAACGACTGGCACTCCGTCGGCACCGAGAGCATCACCGTCTCTGCCGGCACTTTCTCTTGCGAGCACTGGCGCAACGACAAAAGCAATTCCGACGTCTGGACCAGCGACAAGGTCACTCCTTTTGGCATGGTCAAGCAAGTGAGTCCGCATGGCAGCATGGTCCTGACCAAAGTCATCACCGATGCCCAGGATCGCATCACCGGTCCCGTCACGAAATTCGACCCGCAGCAAATGATGCAGCAGATGCAACAGCAGCATCAGAAACCATAATCTGCCGCTCGTACGTTCGCGTGAACCCATCGTTCGGGGAGCGCTGGTTTTTCCTGGTGCTCCCCATCGTGTTTAATTGCTAACCTTCTGTGGCTACTCGGCATCTGTGTTGCGCATATCCATCGTGGGGCGGCGTGCATCGAAAATGGGAAGGCCGGTGTTCATGACATCAGGAAAATTCCTGCCCGCCAAAATCCTCGACCGGCGCGTCGTCGCCGATGATCTTTTCCTGCTTCATGTGGACCCGGGCGGACCGTTTTCCTATCTCGCCGGCCAGTACGCTACCCTGGGTGTCGAAGTGGATGGCGGGCGTATCGAACGCGCCTACTCTCTCTGCTCTTCGCCCTACGAAAACGTTCTGGAGTTCTTCGTCGAGCGTGTCCACAACGGCGAACTCACCCCGCTCCTCTATGCCATGGACAAGGGCGCTCCTCTCCTTCTTCGCCGATTCGCCAAAGGCCGTTTCACACTTGACCTGCGCAGCGGCCGCAAGAACCACCTTCTCCTGGCTACCGTCACCGGAGTGGCGCCCTATGTCAGCTACATCCGCACCGTTCGAGCGGACTGGAAAAAGGGCGGTGCTGCGATGCCGGGTGAGCATCGGCTCTTTTGCATTCAGGGAGCGAGCCGCTCCTGGGAATTCGGCTATCGCGATGAACTCGAGAAGTACGCCGCTGAGGCGCCCTGGCTGAAGTACGTGCCTGCCATCAGCCGTCCCTGGGAAGACACCGAGTGGCACGGCGAACGAGGCCGTGTGGACGATCTCATCCGTAAGTACATGCACCTTTGGGGGCTTACACCGGAAGACACTTCGGCCTATCTTTGTGGTCATCCCGGAATGGTGGAGAGTGGCCGGGGCATTCTGCTGCGCGCCGGATGGTCCAAGCAGGCCATTCAGGACGAAGTCTACTTCCCGCTGGGCAAGGAGGCCTCCGCAACCTGATTCGCATCCCCCACAACAATCTGCCTCGCTCATACCGTAGGGGTCCAGCACCGCTGGACCCCATCTCGGTAAAGCCTAATCATGTTCGTCATTATTCCGAGCGGTGTCCGCGAAGCGAGGAACTCTGCCCCATCGCACGCTTTTTGTGCGATGAATCTCTCCGACGACCCTCATGGGGAAGACTTCTACTCTGTGGCGAATGCATGCCGTGCATGCCATTCCTCGGTCCGTGCGCTCCTCGACGCATCTTCCAGCCGGTCGGCTACATCAATTAGCGTTTCGACGGGCACTTGCAGGTGAACCGTCTGATCGTCGCCCAGCACATCAATGCGCAGTTTGCCGTCGACCGTCGCGATGTGTACGTGCTGCTCCTCATTAGTCACGTCAATAAACTCCGCGTTCGGATACTTCTGCAGCTCTTTCGCCACGGCGCGAAGCACCGGCAAGTACGGCTTGGCTTGTGCCGCCGCCTGCTCCAGCGGATGCTGTGGCACCAGGCTTGCCAACCTCATTCCAGCGGACACGGTCGTGGCCGGCACCCAAAAGTGCACATGCGACCCCCCGGGCCGGTGCTCGTCCACATCCACGCGGATGACGCCTTCGTGAAAGACGTAGGCGGTGGTCATCGCCAGCGTTGCTCCCAAGCCCAGTGCGACTTTTGCCAGTACCAGCATGTTCGCTTCTCCTTGCCGCGCGCCTATTCTGTCGCGTTCTTGGAGTCGATCCAGATGCGTACGTCGTTCTCCGCGTCCTTCACGGTCACGAGTTCCGTGTCCCCGTGCGCGGAGAGCGCGCGCAACGCTGCCACAAGGTCCAGCTCGTCTTTCCCGGCAGAAAACAGCGCATCCACCACCTTCATGGGAACCTTGATCTCCACTTTGGTTTCCACCGGCGCGCTCGCCTTCTCGCCCTTAGCCGCGTCGTCCCTGGCCGCCGCCTTCTTCGCGTGTTCCTTGTCGGTCACGATGATGTAGAGCATCCCATTGCTCTTGGACACCCGCACATTGTTCTCGTTGCTCTGCACGGTCACGTACTCGCCGTCCTTGGCCGTCCGCACGGCATCCAGAATCGCGCGCAGGTCCACATCCTTCACTTGGCCGGATTCGATGCGCACCTTCCCGTTGTGCAGCCTGTCCTGGTTGATGGCAGGCAAAACCTTTTCGGCCATTTCGATGGGCACGTTGATTCGCACCACCTCGCCTTTGGCGTCTCTGCTGATGACGCGTATGTGGATCCATTGATCCGTGTCGGTGGCTGCTTGGGCCAGGCTCGCCGCAGGTGCCAGGGCGAAGAGAGCTAATGCCAGGGTCGCCGCTGCTTTCAGGAATCCCCGAGTGCAAAGGTCCATGATGAACCTCCTTTGCATTCCAATACGCACCTTCCCCTCGGAAAGTTCCCGGCGTCACTTATTCTCTTTTTGCTGAAACTTGGTCGTGCTACGCCGTCTGGTATCTGCGGCTCCTGGCTGGCTGCTGGGATTGTCCTTCTCTGTAGGAGGCCGGGGCTTCAGCCCCGGCGCAAGGGTCTCAAAGGATTGGGCTTCAGCCCCTGAAGAAAGCCTCTTCCTGTTTTTCAGGGACCTGCCCTGTCTCGCTCATCTGTGCTCGCTGCTCTGCAGGATCACCTCGGTGGACACTCCCCGTAACCTTTTTACCCCGCCTTACTTAGGCGCGTTCTGCTCTTCTTTGATTTCCTTGGCCTCGCCCATCTTGACGGTGCTGCCGTAACGCTTGTAGTTGGAGTACTTCACGGTCATGCGGATGTGCACATCGCCGCTGCGGAAATGCAGGTAGTCGTCGGAGCGTGTGAAGACGGGGAACCAGTAGCCTTTCTCGATGTTTTGCCGGTAGGTGCGGAAGCGCGGGAAGACGTTTTCATTGTTCTTGGTGATGATGTCCGGCACTGCTTTGCCATCGGTCATCACAATCTGCAGGTCCTTGTCGTCCACCCACACGCGGCCCTGAAAATAGCGCTGGTTCTTCTCAATCGTTTTGGGCGCCACGTCAAAGACGTACGTCGAAAGCTCGTCCACTTGTTGCCGCCCAACGTAGGTCACGTTGTACTTGGGCAATTCCGTCGTGGTCAGCACGAATGGCTGGACATTGCGCACGTCCTCCAGGTCCTGCTGGCTCAGCGAGATGCGGCGCAGCGTGTCCGGCGGAGCGAACTTGACCTTCTCAAAGCGCTTGCCGTCCGGCGTGAAAATGATGTCGCTGACCATGCGGTATTCGCCGTCCGGCCGGTCGTCTTCGTCAATCGTCTGGATGGCAAAAGCTTGCGTGTAGGTATAGTTGTCCCGCTCGA
>JBKQRG010000104.1:0-12799 GCA_052144015.1 Desulfomonilaceae bacterium | reverse complement strand
TTTCTATGACCTTGGTGTGTGGGGTCAGGTCTTGAAATGACAGTTCTCACCATTGGCCCTTCCCGAAATCAATATTCCGATAATACTGTAGTGAATTTCTAGGCGCCTCCCGATTGCTCTGATGTGGCGATCGAAATCGCAGCCGAGGATAGTCGGATTTTTTTCGATATTTTGCAGAATGTAAAATCATCTGGCTGATGCAATGGCGCTGTGTGCCGGCTCCGGGAATTGCAAGACAATATACCGGAGCACAAGACCGAATTGCTACCACCTTTTGAACATTATTATTGATTTGTCTATTCGGATTCTTTGTCAATCACCCGTTCCAGTTCCATAAGCCTCCGCTCCTGCTCTTTGAGCGATTGCTCGAGCTTTCCCATTCGGTTCCTCAAGTGAACGAAAACCGTGCCTACAAGCCCCACGAACAATAGGCAAGCAAGAAAAATGCTGTCGATCTTGTCAGCGAACAAAGCCGATAAGAGTGGGGCTATTACAATGTATGTAAAAATGACCGTCTTTAGTTGGTCAAGCTGTTCGCTCGGCGGGTCATCCATAACCGGAACCTCATACGGTGTTGATTTGACTGGCTTGTTATCTTCGTGTTCCACCTGTAGATCAACTTTTTCGGACTCTTCCGTTTCCATTTCATTGAGAATTCTTTCGGCATACTCAAGATCTTCAGCCTTGATAAGTAGCCTAACGCCTCCGCACATCTGCAAGGAGGGATAAGCCCCTCCACAGTCATCCTTTTGAATGTGGGCTTCTATGCCTTCAAATCGCAGGCGGGAATCCGCGATGCTTGCGAGGGCTTCACTGGCATACGTCCTTATGACTACAGCTTCGTCAAAATCCATCCTTCATTCATCCTGTCTGAAGGCCAATATTAGCACCGGTTGAGCGCACCATCCAATTTTGCCAAAAAGCCTGTTATTCCTGAGGCTATAGTGGGTTCGGAGAACACAATATTTTTAAATGAACGCTGATTCCTCACCCGGTCATTCTTGCTATTATTGCAGTAATTTTTTGAATGCTACCATGAGGGTATGTGAGATAAGCTCTCCATAAAATCAAAATCGAACTCGCTCCCGTATCAGAATAAATCCCTATTCTGATGGCATTGTTATCGACCGCGCCCATAATGGCCTGGCGGGCAGTCCTATAAAATATGAGAATAGTCGTACGCACTTTTTTGAATTTCCATGAAATTATTATTGGTTTCATTTTGTACTCTATTTTTCGAATTACAAATTAATTGTTTTCATAGATATACATGTGTCGTTGAATATCAGGTTTCCGGTTTGGGTAATTACCTTTATGGAAATAACTTGTTTGGACACACAAGAATTTTGGGCATCCGACGCTCCACGTTTTATTAAATTATTGATCAGGCAAATTCAAATCTTGAGATCAAAGTACCTCTCCGCAAATCTAAAAATAGACAGGAAACATGGTTTTGCTATTGGATTCTCGGCTTAAAGCGGGGCATCCACCTCCTTCTAGAAACTCAGAAGTGTCTGTCAATCCCGTCTGCACATTTCTTGTTTGCAAAAATCCAAATTTGTCATAATGTCAATTCGCCAATGAGTACGGCCGGAACCAAAATCCCAGACAAGTGACTATATATGCCAATAGAGATCTTACGAGCTTTTATCAATTTGATCTTGGCTGTTACTAATTGATTGGGCGGTAATTGTTTAGCCCGGTAATACGTTTCTAAATTAATTTTATGGAATTTAGGGGGGATAGAATTGAAGAGAAATAATTTTCCTGCGGAGCGGCCTTTTGATGAGGATACCACCCAAACAATCGTACTTACGGATATATTCTCACGCGATTTGACACTTACCGGCAGTTTCGATTTCGGCATCGAAATTTGGAAGACGACCTTTGGAAAAGTGATACACGCATTGCCGATTCCCACTTTGTTATTGAATGAATCCCTTTGCATTGTCGTAGCCAACCAGGCGTGGAATAAGGTCAAATGCAATGCTGATGGGATGAGGGGCCGCTCTTTTTCGGATTTTTTCCCGAATAGCTCTGTGGCGGACAAGATTGAATATCTCCTGAAAGAGGTATTCGCCACACGAAAACCGCGCGTTGTTCAAGGAAAACTGGAAATCAATGAAAATAAATTATGGGCACGTATGACTTTTCGTTCTATCCGGGCATTAGATGAAAGATTGATATTGGTTCTTATTGAAGATTTGACCCTTGAAAAACGAATTCAGGAGCAAGATAGGAGACATCGAGAAGAGCTGGAACGAAGAGTTCAGGAACGAACCGCCGAATTGAAGGCAGCGAACGAGCGACTTGAAACCGAAATAGCTGACCGCAAAAAAGCCGAAGAAATGCTGCTTCACACGGAACGTCTCAAAGCAGTTGGTGAGTTGGCCAGCGGGGCGGCCCATAATTTCAATAATCTGCTTCAAATTATTATTGGAGCGTCACAATTGGCGGCTCTAAATCTGGAATCGGGCGATCTGGCAAAGGTCAAAACAAACCTGCAGCAAATTTTGGAGAGTTCTGAATCCGGCAGTGAAACGGTCAGACGCCTACAAAGTTTTACCAGCGTATGTAAACCGGATATGTCTCACAAGCATTCAGTATTTGATCTTTGTGATGTGGTCAGACCTGCTGCGGAATTAACTAAGCCATGGTGGAAGACTAATAATGAAAAACAAGGGATCCGTGTTGATTTGAATCTAAATCTCAACCCAGGATGTCTCGTGATGGGCAACAGGCACGAGATTTTTGAAGTGGTAGTCAATCTCATCAAGAACGCAGCGGAAGCCTTGCCGAAAGGCGGACTAATTCACGTCGAATGTTATAATAACGATTCTCGCGTCGTGCTAAAGGTGCACGATAGTGGGATCGGTATTCCTCAAGATATGATTCCACGACTGTTTATTCCGTTTTTTACAACCAAAATGGCAGCAGGAGCCGGCTTAGGTTTGGCCACCAGCCAGACCATGATCAAACATCACGGAGGAGCGATCGTTGTGGAAAGCTCGGAAGGTAAAGGCAGCACCTTTACTGTGACCTTGCCCAAAGCAACTGAACACCCGGAGACAACGGCGCCTTCGCGATCAATTGAGAATGATCGAGTTTTGCGCATCCTTGCCATCGATGACGTTGAAACCATTCTGGACTTGGTCGCGGAAACCCTTAGTGCATTAAACCACTCCGTTTATACAGCACGCTCCGGAGCTGAGGGGATTCAGGTGTTTAGAGATCAGCCGGTTGACGTGGTAATCTGCGATCTGGGAATGCCGGGCATGACCGGATGGGATGTGGGGAAGCAAATCGAAGAAATATGCCGGGACAGAGGAATCCCGAAGACTCCATTTGTGCTTCTGACGGGCTGGGGAGAAGAGATCAAAGACAGTCTCAGAATGCACGAATCCGGCGTAGATAAAGTAGTTGCTAAGCCGTTCGAAATCCCTCAATTACTCCGGCTACTACGGGAAGTTGTCCCTGAATCTTCCGAGGAGCCGGGGAAAAGAACTGCGCAGCTGCTGAATTAGGTGGTACTGTTCCTGTACTTGCGGGCGAAAAACAGGCAAGGATTACCCGGCCTGGAATTTCAGACACTTTAGGAGTTGGTACTTTCAGGGTCCACAACTCGTTGACAGAAAAAATAGGAAATCTGTCAAGAATTGTCCATTGTGGTGACTAGAACTGTCAACGTCATGGACATAGGGGAGAGACCGTAATTCTAATATATTATGACAATGCCGTTTCTCTGGCTGACAAACTATGTCACTTTTTTATTAAAATCTTCCGAATTATTAGAGACGGTCAAGTCGCGTCCCATAATTGGACACAATATTTTTGCCAAGGAAATTGACAGCCATCTACTTCGATGACAGGCTTCGGGACGGTCCCGCTAAGATCTAACGTCGAACACCAGTAATTGGGAAGCACAAAGTTAAGTTCTTCTTTCATATCCCACCAAACTTCTGGAAGGATTCCACAGCCATAGAGGCTGCTCGCGTTTTTGCCTATCACAGGAGTTGCACTCCGAAGCGCTCAAGCAAACACCAAGGTTCCTCAAAACTCGTCTCCGTCTGACTGCAGAAACGCAAAGCAACTATCAGTTTCAGCGAAGTATAATTAGAAAATCGCGTCAACCAGATGTATGGCACATTAAATGCACTACATCAAGGCTCCGATGGGCAGGTATATCTCTTATTTTACGGCAGTCTCATCGAACGAGCCAAACGGGGGGCTGGCTCCAAAAAAATAAGGAGTGAAGCCATGAAGAAGGTATTGGCGTTAGCTGTTGTTATCCTGTTGGTATGCGCACCGTACTTCTGTCTTGCGGGCGGAAAAGCCAACCACCAAGCACAGAAGAGCTACAATTCCGGGAGTTGCTGCGATACGAGCAGCGGAGGCTATTGGTCCGGCGATCGATCAACCCAAAGCGGCCATGCATCCGGCAGTGATCAAGCGAGTCACAAGAGCCATTGGTCGGATAAGCTCGGCGATCAAGGCAAAACCCACTGGGGTGATAAATCCGGCGATAAAGACCGTAAGGATCTTTGGGGCGATAAATCCGACCGTTTTAAAGATGGCGACAGCAAGAACCACTGGGCGCATAAGTCCGACAGTTTTGGTGATCGATTTGGGGACAGAGACGGACACTTCCGGATGGCGAGTTTCGGGGATCGCTTTGATCGAGGAGACCGTTCGGACCGACGTGGCGATAAGCTGGAACGTAAGGGTGAGCGGTTGGAACGGCTGGGAGACATGCTGCAACACAGGGGTGAATATCTGGAACGGCTAGGGGAACGTCTGCTAAGTAATGGCTTTACTCGTTTAGGCGAAAGGCTGGAACGTAAGGGTGCGTACCTGGAGCGACTTGGTGAGCGATTGGAGCTCAGAGGTGAGCGCATGACAGGAGACAGAGTGGCCAACCGCGGAACCGGTTCAGACCAATCTGGTAACAAATCGGACAAAAAGGATTCGACTAGCGGTGGCGATAAGTCCGGCAATAGCTCTAGCGTAGATAAATCCGGCCAAAATTCCGGCAATAAAGGTGGAAAAACCGATACCGTCGCTAGCAAACAAGATAATAAAGGTTCGCAACAAACAAGTGCAACATCGGGCCAAGCGGGCGACAAATCAGGAACAGTTAGCCAGGGGACTCAAGGCAAAAACCAGCAGCGTACAGCTGCCTGGCAGTCGGGAACTAAAGGTCAGGAGCTTGATCGCTTGAATTCTTGGACAGCGCAAAACACAGATTAAAACTGAAATACAAGTCTCGGATACAATCCAAGATTTAACCTGACCATGATCTGGAATCAATAAAATAGGCCCTGATGAGGTGCAAAAACTTCTCAGGGCCTAATCCCATAAAAATTATAATTGATCGTTGACCCTAATGGCGAGGAATTGGCTCGCTGTAATTTGTTCCGAGCGCGCCTTGAAGCTCGGCGAGCGCTGCATTAGCTTCTCCTAATGCTCGTAATCGTTGTATTTTCTGCTGCAGAACAGTCGCTTCCGATTCTTCCAGTTCAAGTTGACTCAAGTCATCGCCTGACGCCCTCATATGTGCCACTTCCAATACTTTACGAGAGCCGGCCAGAGAGGACTCTCTGGATCGGAGTTCATCCAGAGCATCGTTGTAGGCTAGTCCGGCCACACGCACCTGCGAGGTCAAAGCGAGGGCAACTGCCCCCAGTTCCTTATAGGTTTTGTCTGCGGTAATTCTGGCAGCTTTCGATTCGGCAGCGCCGGAGAGCCAGTCCAACAGGTCGACTTGAACAAGGAGACCGACTTCCTTCCAATCTTTGTTGTAGAGATAACGGTCCTTGTCACGAGTGTATCGCCAAAACCCTTCTACTCGCGGGAGATACCGGACAATAGTTCGTTTGATTTCATTGACGGAGCTCAAGTGGTCCAACCCAGCTTGATATGCCTCCGGCCTATTTCTTATCGCGATAAGCTCAAGATTGCACAGTTCTCCTCCAAAATTGGGCGGGCGCATTTTTCCTGTGACAGAATAGCCGGCATCGATGCATTGATCGGGGGAGATTCCCATGGTCGACGCGAGGATATTCCATTGGCGTTCCATTTCATTCCTGATCCTTGCCAACAATCGCCGCGCTTCGTCGGCCCTCTGCTCTGCACGCTCGTAATGTTCCACTCGCACGATGGTTTTATTATGTAATCGCCTTAAGGAATCAGCGTTCTTGGAACGATTGGAACTGAGCTGCTTTGCATCCGCCAGCGATTCCTGAAGACTCAGTAACCTGAAGAAAGCCGCATCAATAGTGGCGATCATTCTCTGAGCGACCCGCACCCTCTGATGATGTGACTTAAGTCGGTCATTTACCCTGTTCTTGGATACATAATATGCTAAAGCTGCATCGATAGGGCTCCACCTCGTCTCTAAAAAGTACCGCCACGTGGACCTTTCTCGGCCGGTAGAAAAATTGGTCACGCCTGTTCCGGACTCAGGAGTAGGGACCAAACCTTCTTGTCCCAAGACATCGGCATAGGAATAGAGAGGATTATCTCGCTGGTTAAGATCACCGGAAAAAATCAAATGTGGCAAAGCCTTCGTCAGAGCTGTGTCTTTGATGGCTTCTCTCGCAAACTCGTCCACTCGCGCGGCCTGAAGGTCCAAATTATTTGCTAGAGCAATGGCGCGGCAATCTTCGAGTGTAAGACACCTCTTTCCTTGAGCTTTGATCGGAGGTCTTGCCCTGCTTGTTGACAAAAGCTTTGCCGTATTTATTGCTGTGAATTGGACGTGATCTCCGGGACCAAACGAGTTCATTGCTGCTAAAAGGCATGGTCCTGGATTTAATGAAGGGATGCTGGAACTAAACGGAGATATCATAGCGGAATTACATGAGACTATTAGCGGCAAAACCGAGGTCAAAACCGCGAGTCTCAGCTTTCCGGTTGAACACCTCCTCCACAATCTCATTTTGCGGGCTCCAAAAAGCCTGTCATGCCGATTTCCAGCTGATCTTTGGGGTTATCAATAACAACGTAGACGGTTCTAGTCCCGGATTTCGGGTCCAGCAGTTTCGCAATTCTCTCAACAGTGCCAATGAATCTTTGTTTCTTATCGATTAATGAAACAAATGCCGCTCGACGGCCTTTTGCAAAGTCAAAAACATCTCTGTCAGGAATAGCGGCTATCGCGTAGACTTTCGAAGTGTCGACAAGCACAAACAGTCTCTGGGAGTAATCCACAGATTCGAAAGGCTCCTTATAACTTCTGGCAATATAACCGCTGAAAGGGGCTCTAATGTCGCATGCATCCAGATCCATGTCAGCCAATTCAAGACCAATCTTTGCCTCTTCTAATCTGTACTGCGCTATTTCCTCATCACCCTTTGCCTTAAGCACTTCGGCATTTGTGGTGGCCTTATTCAACAGGAGTTGCTCTTTTGATCCAGTTTCCTGCTGGGCTCGTTTCAAATCGATTTCCGCAGCCTTCACGCTATTGGCAGCTCGTCGCACAACCAGCGCATTTCTTTTTTTGGAAATTAGAATAACCACTTGACCTTTTTCGACGAAATCGCCTTCTTTGAAATATATTGCCTCAATAACGCCTCTGGTTTCGGCTGTTATTTCTGCTGAACGGTACGGCCCAATCGTGGCCGAATTATCGGGCCCCTGATCTTCTGAGGTTGGAGGGCCAGGTGGCTGACTGTCGGGAGTTCGCTCCGAAAGTCGCTTTGAGGAGGCCGAGACTTTATCCTGAGTGGCCGCGCCAAAGGAGAATTGAGATTGGGCGGCAACAAGCAGGACGACGAGCAAACAAGTTATTGTAAGATAAAACCTTGATATATTCATATAATATGTCAATCTAGTATGCTATAACTTTAAGAACTAGTTATATTATACCAAAATGACGTGCTAATTTCAACAAGTAACGGCCTAGTTAACCACTGCTCCGCACATTTCCATAAAGGTCGGAAATGGCAATGTGATAACAGCTGCTCGTCCCTGGAAATGAGAGTTAGTCGTGCGCTTTGGACTCGCGGGGAGAATATTTCTTCGGAAAAATACCTTTGACAAAGAATCAGCTTTAAGACAAGTGTCATTGCGAGGATTGAAATGACGAAGCAATCTGTTCTTGCCGGTTGCGAGATTGCTTCGGGCGTACGCCCCCGCAATGACGGTTGGATTCTTTTCCAGGTGAATAATTCCCTATTTCTTTTGCGGATCAGGATGGCTTCAGAAACTCCCCAAGCACAATAATTTTCTCAATGAGCTATAATGTCCTTTAACGTAATAACTTAAAAACGGTCTAATATTTCAGACACGGCCAGGCGTGGCGGGTGCATGAACATTGCAGAATCATCGGTTCGATTTCCAATTACAGTCATAGTAAGGGTTTTGCTGGTCCTCGTTTTCGGTTACGTCTGTTCGACTTTTTTATCCGTAGAATTGAAGCCTGACACCCAGCAACCGACATTGGTCGTGGGCACTACGTTTCCGGGCGCAGCCCCTGAAGAAGTTGAAGGGGAGGTCACAACCCGTTTTGAAGAGGCCATCAGCGGTGTGTCAAACATGCTGTGGACTCAGAGCTTTTCAACTTACGGCATGTCTGCTGTGCTCGTATTTTACAAGCAAGGCACGAATCTTGACCTTGCCGCCTCGGAAGTCCAACGAAATCTTGATAGGGTTGCAGACCTGCCAAGTACGATACAGCAGCCCCAGATTTTGAAAGCCAGCGATCGAGTAACCCTACCCATCTACCAATTCGCGCTGACCGGCGATATGGATCTGGTCACTGCATCCACGTGGGCTGACAAAGACATAGTACCGCGAATTTTGAGGCTGCCAGGTGTTGGCGATTGTCAAGATGACGGGAATCTTACTCGGCAGATGACCATCACCTACGACCCACAGCGCCTCAAAGCAAGGAGTTTAACAGCTAATGACGTTAAGAATTTCATCGACCGAGCGAATTTCAATCAGAGTGGCGGCTATTTCGTTCAAGGCACCCGTGAATGGACAATTCGAACAGTTGGAGAACTTCTCAGCGCGGAGGCATTCCGGAAATTAATCATTTCTAAACCCGGGGAGCCTGTCGTTTATCTTTCGGACGTTGCCGATGTTCAAGACTCCTATGACCGTCCTAATTCCTACGCCCGGATCAATGGGCAGCGTGGAATAATCTTCAACGTTCTGGGCCAGGCGGGCGCAAACATACTTGATACTATTAGCGCTGTTGATCGTGAAGTCCAGCTTCTTCAGAGAGATTACGGCCCACGGGGAGCCAAGTTTGAGAGGATGTACGATTCGAGCAACTACATCCGGGATGCGGTCAGCGTAGTTAAGACATCATTAATTGAGGCCGTTGTGCTGGTGCTCTTGGTGCTCTTCGTGTTCCTGAAGAATTGGCGGAGCATCTTTATAGTCGCCACCTCAATTCCTGTGTCCATAATCGGGACCTTCATCGGGATGTATTTATTCAAGTACTCTATAAACGTGCTTTCGCTCGCCGGGCTGGCTTTGTGCATTGGCATGATCGTGGACGACGCTATAGTTGTGCTGGAGAACATATATCGGCATCGTTA
Organism: Desulfomonilaceae bacterium; assembly: GCA_052144015.1. Taxonomy (GTDB): domain Bacteria; phylum Desulfobacterota; class Desulfomonilia; order Desulfomonilales; family Desulfomonilaceae; genus DATJPW01. The sequence continues at coordinate 3,251 of JBKQRG010000104.1, read as the reverse complement.
TGAAGAGAAAAAGACCATTGTGAGAGCTTGCGTGGATGGGACTCACGAAGTCGGGACAGCTGTGCTGATGAGCACCTTGACCACGGCAGCCGTTTTCATGCCGATCTTGTTGCTGAAGGGCGAGGTCGGAACTCTATTCGGTCCTGTCGCTTTCATCATATCAGTGGCCATCTTTTTGTCTTTATTTGACGCCTTCACCGTAGTGCCTATGCTCGCATCGCGCTGGATGAAACGGGAAACCGAACCCAAAGGGTACTTGAAGCAGATCATGCTTCCTCTCAATCTCTTGGACAAGGCCGGTGCGAGAGTTTCTGACGGCCTGCTATGGTCTCTTAGATTTTTCCTCGGCAGTGGATGGCGGAAAGCCGCGCTGGTAGTATCTGTCCTCATACTTTTTGCTTTATCTTGTAAGGCATTACCTGGCATGGGCTACCTCCCCACGGGTGGCACAAACCTCATAAAAGTTCAGTTGGCCACTGCTGAGGGAACCAGTCTGGAAGAGAACAGCCGATTAATGAAAATTCTTGAAAAGGGCTGGAGAAAAATCAAAGGAGTCAAGAATCTGATCGCAGTTCCGAACCGACAGGACAATCGGAATGCGATTTACATTGTCTGTGAGAGAGAGGAGGATAGCGGTGTTCCGGTCGGGAGAATAGCGCGTCAGGCAAATGCTATGGCGAGCGACCTTCCATTCAAATTCATAAATCCTGTGCAGTTTCCCTTGTTCGGAAATGTTTTTACCCGGTCCAACATTGTGGATGCCCGTATTGTGGGTGACGGCTATCCGGTAATTGAACGACTGGTCGACCAGGTTTTGAATGTGGCGAAAGAAATCAAAGGAGTTGTCTTTCGTTACACGGATTTAAGCTTGCGAAAACCTGAGGTCCAAGTTCGCGTGGATCGGGAGCGAGCAGCTAATTTCGGCTTTCAAGCAAAAGACATTGCCGATGCCGTAGAAGCAGCAGGGGGAGGCCAACGGACTGTATCGCAGTATGACATACTTGGCCGATATTTCTATATTCAGGTTATGGGCCAGGAAAGTAGTGTCCAGACAGTCGGTGACGTTGAACGGATCGTTCTGACTTCTCCTCAAAATCCAAACGTTCAAGTCCCGTTGACAAGCGTGGCCTCCGTGGATACCACTTTCGGTCCGCTCCAGATTAATCACTATAATTCAAGACGCGCTGCTCGTGTACAGCTCACAATACAGGGAAGACCTCTGTCCGAAGTCTATGATGAATTTGTCTCCAAGATAAATTCGACCGTTCCGTTTCCCCTCGGTTACAGTGTGGTTTCGTTCGGCGCGATCACCTATCTCAAAACTCTCGTTGGGGCAATTAGTTTCGTATTCCCGTTGGCAGTGGTGGTCGTTTACCTCTTGCTTGTCATGCAATTTCAATCCTTCATTCGGCCCTTGGCCATTATTTTCAGCGTGCCGCTTTCGATTATAGGAGCAAATGTTCTTGTGAAAGTCACCGGTGTGCACTTTGATTCGTTCACCATGCTCGGCTACATCATGATGGTGGGTCTCGTGGTAAAAAACGCGATTATCCTCATTACCTATGCTGTTCAGCTGGAAAACGAAGGAATGGATCGAGATGAGGCTCTCATATTGGCCAGCAAGCGGAGGATGCGCCCGATTTTTATGACGGCCATCGCGATGGTTTTGGGCATGCTTCCTCTGGCGGTCAAGCACGGAGCAGGTGCTGAAATTTACAACGGCTTGGCGATGGCGGTGGTGGGCGGGCTTTCTGTTGCGACACTTTTCACGCTGGTATTCATCCCGGTTATCTACACCATCTTGGAGGATGTGAAGGCCAGGGTTTGGAAAATTCAGCCTATCACGTTGGACGACATAAACGGCGACATAGCGCCCAAAGCGACCTGATCCGGTTGTTGTTCACACTCCATGAGAACGACGGTTGGAATCAGGAATTTAACATTAATGGCATAAGTCAGTCTTATAATAAGAGTGGCTGACTTTGAGGTATATATGAACGTTGCCGAATCATCGGTCCGATTTCCAATAACCGTTATAGTCAGGGTTCTTCTGGTTTTAGTCTTTGGCTATGTCTCCTTGACTTTTCTCACCGTGGAACTCAAGCCCGATACCGAATACCCCATACTCGTCGTAACCACCATATTTCCCGGTGCGGCCCCGGAAGAGGTGGAAGGGGAGGTTACCACTCGTTTTGAAGAGGCTATCAGCGGCGTTTCAAATATGCAGTACATGACAAGCCTTTCGTTATATGGTCAGTCTCAGCTGACCGTATTTTATAAACCTGGTACTATTCTTGACCTTGCTGCCTCTGAACTGCAGCGGAATCTCAACCGTGTAACGACTCTGCCCACTACGGTACAGAAGCCTCAAATTACCAAAGCAAGTGACCAAGTAAGCCTTCCGGTCTATCAATTTGCCCTGACTGGGAATATCGATCTGGTCACTGCATCCACGTGGGCCGATAAAGATATAGCTCCTCGGATAAAGAGGATACCGGGAGTAGGTGATTGTCAATACGACGGCAACCTTACCCGAGAGATGAGGATCACCTTTGATCCACAGAGGGTTAAGTCAAGACGTTTGACGGCAAACGACATTAAGAACTTCATTGACCGAACGAATCTCAACCAGAGTGGCGGCTATTTTGTTCAAGGGACTCGTGAATGGACAATTCGTACGGTGGGCGAACTTCTAAATGCCGAAAGCTTTCGCAAAGTGGTCATTTCCAAGCCGGGCGATCCGACCGTCTATCTCTCGGATGTGGCTGACGCGGAAGACTTGTATGACCGGCCGGATTCGTACGCCCGCATCAACGGCCAACGGGGAATAGTGTTCAGCGTGTTGAGCCAAGCGGGCACGAACATTCTTGATACCATCGGCTCCATTGACCGTGAACTTCAGCTGCTTCAGAAGGACTACGGGCCACGCGGGGCAAAGTTTCAGAAAGTATACGACTCGAGCAACTATATCCGCGATGCAGTGAGCGTCGTAAAGGAGTCATTGATTGAGGCCATTGCGTTGGTGCTACTCGTTTTGTTCGTTTTTCTAAAGAACTGGAGGAGCATTTTCATCGTTGCGACCTCAATTCCCGTCTCTGTGGTGGGAACTTTCATTGGCATGTATCCCTACAACGCGACTTATTGATTTTTGCTTGCAATTCTTCTAATGCCTGCCATACTACGCAACATAGTCTCAAAGAAGGAGGCAGGACATGCTGCCGTGTCCGCGAAGTGACGAACGCCTCTACCCA
>JBKQRG010000103.1:0-3079 GCA_052144015.1 Desulfomonilaceae bacterium | reverse complement strand
TCTAGACCCCAATACTTGGTTCATATGTGATGGCTGTTCATACGAACTTAAACTGCTCGATCGTACCACGGTCGAACGCGATGGGGAAATTTGCTTCAATGGTTTCGGGAGCAAAACCTTATTCGGAAAGAAAACAGCGGGGTTGCTACGGCTGCCGCTTCTGACTGAGGGTACATCAGGAAAAACTCTGACCCCGGCTTTCACCGGATTCCGTTATTCCGGCGGAAGCCGGAATCCGAAAAGCTTGGTTCGAGGCTTTACTCAGGACAATCCCGCGGGACGCGGAGCCGGACCCCGATTTTCGCCGGATTCCATTATTCCGGGGCTGCCTTTTTGTTACGCAGTATCGCCGCGTTGTTAGTTCAAGATGTCTACCCAATTAGCAAAAAATGGCACCAGTGCCAAAGATAGAGGAGTAAAATATGTATGATATCCATTTAAAAGCAGAGTCAATCAGAACCGAAGGACTGCAGGAGATCGAACTTCTCCTTGATAGTCTGATAATAGCTGGCAGAGATCCAATGACTGACTTTACATATATCACGATCTGTGAACGGAAAGCGCTTACAACAGTAATTTACTATATCTTTAACCGTTTGTCGTCCGACCGGATCATTCTGGGCATTATAGATACCTCCAAACTAGATTTTGTTCCTGGCGGGTGTATACAGGTTGCGAGAGACGTAGAAATAACAGAGGATTTAGCCGAAGATATTTGGGTTGTACTCCGTTCAATATATGAAAACTATGCATTTGAGCACCCAGAATTTCATCAAGTCTGTACCGATCTTATAAGGCGGGTTGCTATCCGGAAAATGAACGAGTCTATAACCGGACATTGCTAGGTCTGGCAGTGATTACAATAAACAGAAAATCAACAGGAAGCAGACCAGCTCAGTATCTTGGGGAACTCCCCCTTGAACCGGAAGGCCCATATGTGGTCATTAAGCCGCCGAAAGCCATGGCGTCGGAGGAAAAGCCAAAAGTCGTTGCCCTCCTGGTCGACCCTGATCAGTTGTCCGCCCTGGTGGTCCTGGCCAACTTGCCCGTCCGGGCATTGATAATGTGCGGATTCCTTTTGCCGTCGGGTGCGCCAGTTTGGCGCTCTATCCCTTTTACGAGCCCGACCGCGCACACCGGCGCGCGATCATTGGTCTGACTGACATATCGGCGCGCTACTATCATTGCAACACCCTGGGTAAGGATATTTTGTCCTTTACCGGGCCCTGGAGCCTGTTTGAAGAAATGGAGGGAAATGTGTCCGAAAGTTTCCTGACGCGTTTCGCCTGGAAGTCGATGATGAGTAAACAGGCCTTAATTTCACGTTAAAGGAAGGCTCAAGCATGGCTGGACGGCTCTAAAGCCAATCCCGATAGCATCAATGGCGTGGCTTGACAGCCAAATTCCCAGCTAACGCCCAGCTAACGAAATTTCATCATGAGACAGTACCAAACAGAATCAGACGATACGAAACAGGAAGAAATTGTTGAGGAATCGCTGCAACCGGTTGATTTCCAGGTTCCCGGTTCAATTTGCTGAATTAAACCGCAGAGCAACTTAAGTTGGTTTGCAGGCAAAAGGTTGGCCAGTAACAACAAACTATTAAGCGCATCCGGGCAGAGAGACTCAATTTTGCATTTGTATTTTTCGTTTGGTTCATATACCGATTGCTCCCTGCAATCATTATTTGCCGAACGATCAAAGAACTTGATCACATGAAAATGCACAAAAAGCCGTTTTCAGCCGGGGTTAACCCGTTCCAGAAGGCATTTTCAGCTGTTGTCATGCAAAAACCCCCGTGACCGATCGGGAGCTTCTTTGTGGCCCGATCGGTCAAAAGCTGCTTCTACAATCGGTCAAAAAACCTGGAAATCTGACTCCTAATACCGGTCGAAAAGCCGTAAAGCTGACTTCTACCTACAGTCAAGAACACCGTAAATCTGACACGTTCAAAGAGGTCACTGACTATGAATTTTGACTCTCCCGATTGGAACCTAATACCAGAACCCGTTCGCACGGGTAAGTTTATCTCGCGTTGATTCGCGTTTTATGTTATCACCTGCCCCGATTTGGGGAGGTGGATATGGCAAGAGTAACACGAGCGATAGAGCATGTGTCAGCTGATGAACTTGCAGCGCGCATTGATCGTTGTAAGGACGGACGGCATACCCGCAAATTACTTGTAATTTGGAATGCCTCCGTTGATCCGCGGCCCGCTGAGAAGATTGCAATTCACTGTGGAGTAGCCCTACAGACGGTTCACAACTGGATTTCCACGTATAACCGTTTTGGCCTTGATGCATTATGTGGTCCTGGCAAGGGAGGGAGAAGAAACGAATTGATGACCCCGGAAGAGGAAAAAGAATTTTTAACGCCGTTTTTTGAACGCGCAAAAACAGGACAAATAGCCACTGTTGCCGAGATTAAGGTGGCCTTGGAAGAATATGTGGAGCATCCAATAGGTCATTACACGATTTACCGTTTTTTGGATAGAAACGAATGGCGCAAAGTGATGCCTCGTCCTCGTCATGTCAGTGCAAAAAGAGAGGCGCAGGAAGAATTTAAAAAAAACTCCCCGAGCAGGTAAAGGCTATAGTCGCGCAACGAGATCCACAAGACACCAGTCCCGTAGTCCTCTCGCCTCAGGATGAAGGCCGATTTGGTCGCATAAATCAACATAGACCATGTTGGGCGCCGAAAGGTATCCGGCCTGTGGCCCCCAGACAAATCGTGAGGAATTACGAGTACGTCTTCGCAGCCGTGTGTGTGGCGCTGGGAAAAATGACCGCTCTGATTCTTCCCTTTGTCAATATCGACATGATGAACATATTCCTTCATCATGTTTCCCAGGATTTTAAGGACTTTTTCGTAATCATGATTGTCGATCAAGCGGCATGGCACACGAGTAAGCGCCTCAAAATCCACGAGAATATAAGGCTTATCGCCCAACCCTCTCACAGCCCGGAACTCAATCCCGTAGAGCACATTTGGGAAGAAATCCGGGAAAAGGCCATGCCAAATGCCGCATTCAAATCCCTGGATGAGGTCGAACAAGCACTGTGTCAAGAACTTATGGCAC
>JBKQRG010000102.1:0-3837 GCA_052144015.1 Desulfomonilaceae bacterium | reverse complement strand
TATATGCCACTATAAAATGACTGTCAACTATATTATACATAATTACATGCCGACAAAGTCTACTTACGCATGCCGCTTTCCCCAATCTTCGCCAAAGCTTAACCCCTCCCGCCTCTCAAAGATCCGTTAGACACTGCCGGACGCGGGCCGCGGTGATCCTGCTTTTACTTCTAGTTGGACCGATAAGTTTGAATTTGCCGCAAAAGTGTCCCTGGTTTGTTTCTGCCGGCAATAGGTTTAGAAATGGGAATTTTTTGTCCTAGCTCGATAGTAGGTCGAATTTACAGACATAACTAATACCAATTCGCTTTCAAACAAGTGACTTGATTTTGAAAATCTCTTCTTAAGCATTCAGTACACGGGGGAACTGCAGCAAGCCCCGCAGGGGCTCCGTGCTGTCTGTCTCCTTCAACAGAGGACTGCCTGCGGGGCTACCGCAATAATCCGATACAAAAAATTATTTCCCGACCCCAGGCCCAAGATTCTCGGCCATCTGCTTACGTTCGGTTATGTCCCTGGCAATTCCCGTAGTTCCGATCACTTCTCCATTTTCATCATAAATCGGCGATTTTATCGTTTCGATCCACACATCCCGCCCCTCCGTGTGAACCAGAGTCTCTTCAATGCTTTTTCGCTTGCGGGTCTTCATAACCTGTTCGTCGTCGTCTTTGTACCTTTGGGCCAGTTCTTGTGGCCAAAAATCGAAATCCGTTTTGCCCAAGAGTTCTTCTCTGGATATCCCGCAAGCCCTTGCAAAAGGTCCGTTTACAGCCAGGAACTTTCCATCTTTATCCTTCAGCCAGGCCATGTCAGGAATATTGTCCAAGATAGCGTTTTGTTTCATCAAGGTTTGTTGAAGCATAGTCTCAGCTCTTTTTTTCTCGCCGATTTCATACTTCAGGTCTTCGTTCGCTGTTTTTAATTCCAAAGTTCGCCGTCGAACCTTCTGTTCCAACTCATCATTGAGACCTCTCAAGCCTTCCTCTGCCCGGGTGCGTTTGAGGACCAGGAAACCGACGATCAATCCTGCGATCGCGCCCAATAAGGTATTTGAAACAAACCCCTGCAGGTTCAGAGGGTCAATTGCGTACACTCTGGCGCTAAGTATTTGCAGCAGGTTAAACCCCAAGATGCCTACAATTGCGCCCTGCCCCAAAACCATTGAATCATGGGCGCTCTTTAAGACCCCTTCTGTTTTCATGTTGTCTCCCTCACCATTCGGCGACTTTTTCGCAGTCAGATTCTCGACCATAAGGCTACGATCGACCGCGGTTGTACCTGATACACCGGTTCCAGAAACTCCGGGCTATCGCTCCAGTCGGATATGTCGTCGGGAGATGGTAGCGAAGTGTCTATCCATCTATGCCACTTTGATTTATGCACAGCTCCGATAGGCGGCAGCTCAAAGTCGAGCTCTTCCCAATAAGCGTTTAGCATCAAATGATAAATCAATCGGGTTTCTGCGCTGTACACAGTGCCCGCTAATGAATGCGAATGATTAGAGTAATCAGGCCGGTTCAATTTGACACCATGCCATTTTATACGAGCGGTCCGAATCATTTCGCTCACCGTGATCATTCCATCTTCTTTTAGGCCGGCCCGATGTAATCGATCAAAAATAAGCTGTTGTACGAACCGATACAGACCGCTGTTTTTCTTAGGAAGGGTCCAATCAAACCAACTAATTTCATTGTCTTGACAGTAGGCGTTGTTGTTCCCAGCCTGAGTGCGCCGGACCTCATCGCCCATCAGGAGCATGGGAGTGCCCACCGACAAAAGAGTTATAGCGAGAAAGTTCTTGATCTGACGATTGCGCAATTGTTCGATTTCAGGATCGCCGGTTGGACCTTCCAATCCATAGTTACAGCTTAGGTTTTGATCGGAACCGTCGAGGTTGTCTTCCCCGTTAGCTTCATTATGCTTTTCATTGTAAGAGACCAGATCGTTGAGAGTGAAGCCGTCATGACATGTTACAAAATTGATGCTTCTTTCAGGCTCATCTTGCTCGCCATTGGTATAAATATCAGGGCTGCCAAGTAATCTGGAAGCCACTCGGGGCACTGTTCCCTCATCGCCTCGAAGGAAACTTCGAATGTCGTCCCGAAATTTGCCGTTCCATTCCTTCCAATAATCACCTACAAAGGTTCCAACTTGATAGAGACCCGCCGCATCCCATGCTTCCGCCATAAGCTTTGTGCCGGCCAGCTGTGGATCGGAATCAATGTCCCAAATTACCGGCGGATTCTCCAAAGGACGACCCGATTCATCGCGAGACAAAACCGATGCAAGATCAAAACGGAAGCCATCGACGTGCATCTCCCGAACCCAATAACTAAGACTGTCGAGGATTAACCTTCTCACCGGCGCTTGGTTGCCGTTCAATGTGTTTCCGGTGCCCGTGTAATCCCTGTATTTTCTCTTGTCACTGTCCAGAATATAATAGACTGAATTTTCGAGGCCCCGAAAGCATATTGTCGGCCCGTCGTGGTTGCCTTCTGCAGTATGATTGTAAACCACGTCGAGAATGACCTCGATCCCCGCCCGGTGCAATGCCTTGACCATATCTCTAAATTCATCCAGGGGGCCTAAAGGGTCCTTACGAGAACTGTAGGCGCAATGTGGAGCAAAGAAAGATACCGGGCAATAACCCCAATAATTGACTAGCCCTAGAGGAGCATCACTTGCATCAAACTGGAACACAGGTAATAATTCAACCGCGGTGATTCCCAGCTCCTGCAGGTACGGTATTTTTTCAACTAAACCCGCATATGTACCTCTTTTTTCAGCTGGTAGTCCGGAATTCGGGTGCCGCGTGAATCCGGCTACGTGCATTTCGTATATAACGGTATCAGCAAAGGTTCGTTCGAGCGGCGCATCTCCTTCCCAATCATATGTGCTCGGATCGACGACCACGCTTTTCATGGCGAAAGCGGCATTATCCCCCGGCAGACCGGCTGCGAGCCGGCTATATTTCTTGGGAACTGCAATACCACGGCCGTATGGATCGAGCAGCAATTTATCAGGATCGAACCGATGACCTTGCTCGGGTTCAAATGGTCCATCGGCACGATATGCATATAACTGACCCGCTTTTAACCCGGGTACAAATAGGTGCCAATAATCGTAGGTTCTATTTTTCTTAAGATCGAATTTAAAAATAGTTGACGGGTTGCTGTCGTTGACTTCGTCAAAGAGAAGCAACTCCATCGCTGTGCTGTTTTTCGAAAATACGCTGAAATTTACTCCGTTTGACGTCACGGTAGCGCCGAGTGGATAGCTAAGGCCTCTTTCCGTTTCAGTAATCATGAAGAATAACCACGCCCTCTCTATATTGAACCCGCCTTCTGCCAATAACCCGTCCAACGATGAAAACCTATACCACAGACTTCATCCGAATGCCCTATCGAACAGCAGTTGTTGGTGACCCTTCAATCACAGGCGGCCAAAGAATGTCATTGCTTCGCTGCGCTCCCGATGACAGGTCCCGGATTCAATGCCGTGTGGAAATGCCGGCGGGGTCAGGTCGTTCAGATCCCCTCTATTCGCCTTTGGCACAAGTGGTCATCACTATGTTTTCATCCGCCCATTGAGCCACCGCTAGCCATATAGTCCCGCGCAGAACGCGGGATTGCCGGAGGGGGTGCGGGGGCATATGCGCTAACTTAAACGTTCTGGTCCGCTCGTCCCACTGGCACGAGATGATAGTAGCCCGGCGATTTATCGCCGGGAAAGCGTGAAATTCAAAATTCGAGTCCCATTAGGGACGACTGATCTATTAACGCCGGCCATAGCTCCTTCAGCCGTCCCTCTGGGACTGAACGACCTTTACTGGAGCCG
>JBKQRG010000101.1:0-3166 GCA_052144015.1 Desulfomonilaceae bacterium | reverse complement strand
CGTCAGTCTAAAAATTCGCACACACCTCATCCCAGATTATTCGGCGAGCATACAAAGAAATGTGTGTTCTTCCGGGCAACCAAATGATATGGTGAAGGAAATAGATCGTTATTGAGCGAGACAAGCTCAGATGATTGCAGATCTCTCCATCCCATGGGTTCTGCAGCAAGGTGCGCCTGGAAGCCCTGAAAAGTGTCCCTGCAGGCGTGCAAAAGAAGTGAGTCGCGTGAAAAGTCGATGAGAGCGAATTGAGCAGGAGGGTGTGTCAAGGCATGATAAATGCGCATATTGAAACGATACTGGTCGTCACGGGTGTCGCAACGGCGTTGGCCATAGTCCTGTGCGTGGCTCCACGCTCTATATTGAGGTTCGCTTTTGGCATTGAGACGCTGCAACCGGTTACTCTGCTTATGGCCAGCCATTGGGGCCTGCTGATTTTCTTGATAGGGGCTTTGCTGGTCTATGCGGCATTTCAGCGGAGCGTTCGAGTTCCATCAATGATTGTCGGCACTGTTGAGAAGCTTTTCTTTGCAGGACTGGTTTTCTTTGGTGAAATGCCAAGAACAGCCCGGATAAAGGCTTTTGCAGTTATTGATACTGGCATTGCCGTTTTGTACTTGATGTATTTCGCAGGACTGTGAACAGGGTACCAGCTGAGCCAGCTGTCGATTCGTGTAGATGGCTTTGTCAGATAATGCAAAAGAAAAGAGGACCTTTAGAAAACGAGCAAAGAAACTGAGACACTTTGAATTGTGGCAATAAGGAATCGACTTTTTTCCCAAGGAGAATGTCTATGACCACACTGAGAAACAGGACATGGATTCTGCTGCTGACAGCCGTGCTGACAATCACTTTTGTCTGTGCTGTCGGTTCAGTGGAAACCAAAGCTGCTGATGCCAAGCAACCCAACATTATTTTTATTTTGGGTGACGACATTGGCTGGTTCAACATCGGGGCCTACCACCAGGGCATCATGGCGGGCAGGACGCCGAACCTTGACAAGCTTGCAGCCGAAGGAATGCGCTTCACCGACTATTACGCGGAGGCGAGCTGCACCGCTGGTCGAGCGAACTTCATCACCGGGGAACTGCCCATCCGCACGGGCCTCACGACCGTGGGCCAGGCCGGGGCCAAACTGGGCATACCCGCGGAAGCGCCAACCATAGCCACGGCGCTCAAGTCAATGGGCTATGCTACAGGCCAGTTCGGCAAGAATCATCTTGGCGATTTGAATGAGTACCTGCCGACCGTGCATGGATTCGATGAGTTCTTCGGGTACTTGTATCACCTGGATGCGATGGAAGACCCGTGCCATCGCAACTACCCACAGGCTCTCAAAGACACGGTGGGGCCTCGCAATATGATCCATTCCTGGGCCACTGACAAGGACGACCCGACCGAGCAGCCCCGCTGGGGCAAGATCGGCAAGCAGAAGATCGAGGACGCGGGCCAACTCTGTCCGGACAGGATGAAAACCGTGGATAGCGAGATCCTTGATCACACGCTCAAGTTCATCGAGAAGGCCAAGAAGGAAGGAAAGCCGTTCTTTGTCTGGCTGAACTCCACGCGTATGCACGTCGTTACACATCTCTCGGAGAAATATGAAGCGATGCGAACGGCTGAGAACGGCTGGAGCATACAGGAAGCCGGGATGGCCCAACTCGACGACGAGGTGGGCTCGGTCATGAAGTACGTGAAGGACAATGGCCTTGATGATAACACCATCATAGCATTTAGTTCGGATAACGGAGCCGAAAACTTCACCTGGCCCGACGGCGGGCAGACCCCGTTCGCGGGAGGCAAGGGGACGGCGCTCGAAGGCGGCTGGCGGGTGCCCATGATCATCCGTTGGCCTGGCAAAGTGCCCGCGGGCAAGGTGGAGAATGGTATTGTTTCAGGTCTAGACTGGTTCCCGACGTTGGTTGCGGCGGCAGGCAATCCCAACATCGCTGAGGAGTTGAAGAAAGGCAAACAGCTCGGCGACCGCACCTACAAGGTCCACCTCGACGGGTACAACCAGATGGACCTCATTACCGGCAAGGGCCCGTCAAAGCGGAACGAGATCTTTTACTTTACCGAGGGTACGCTTGGGGCCGTGCGCATCGGCGACTATAAGTACCGTTTCATAGATCAGCCGGGAGGCTGGTTGGGCGGAACGGTCAAAGTGGATCTGCCGATCCTAACGAACCTTCGGCTTGATCCTTTTGAGCGGACGGGCCTTCCCTCCGGCACGACCGGGTCGCTCGAGTACCTAAATTGGTTCATGTATGAGTTCTGGCGCTTCGTCTATGTGCAGCAGGAGGTGGAGAAGTACGGAAAAACGTTCATTGAGTTCCCACCGATGCAGAGAGGCGCAAGCTTCAACATGGAAGAAGTGAAGGAACAGATCAAAAAGGCCCTTAAGTCGCATTCTGGGGAATAATGGCGTCCCATCTCAGCGTCTTCAGATGAAGCTCACTTGTGTGTGATTGTTTCATCGCTGTGTGGTCGTGCAAGGAGGCCCCCAAGAATAGCCCCAGGGATGCCTCCTTGCTTCCTATTGGGCATGGTTCGGAAGAATGAGCGGACATCAACTGAGACTGTTGTGTTCGGGATCATGCTCCAGCTGAGGTGGTACAACAACTGCACGTGCGGAAGGAAAGCTTGTCATGAAAAAGGTGGCATTTGCCATGCTGACAGCTTTGCTTATTGCGGGATCGCTAATCTGGGCTCATAGGGATTTCGTCTTCACATAATAACAATACATGCTCTGATGAGCAATCTTCTCACAATTTGACGATTGACATATACATCTCGATCAAATCTTGGTCTTGGCGAGGGAGGAGATCTTGAATCGCAATCTCGGCTTGCGCAAAGGTTCGTTTCGTGCTAAGGCGTCGGTAAATATTTCCATTGAGGGAGGTTAGGTCATGAGAGGCAGTGTACTGACGAAAATCGCTGTCCTGACGGTAGTAATCATTTTTGCTTTGTGCTCTGGTCTCGCTCTGGCAGCCGAAAAATCATGGTTCGTGCAAAAGGACAAGAACGGAGTCTGCAGCGTACACCAACTCAAGGCTAAAACTGACAAAACCATTGCGGGCCCTTTTCCCACAAAGGACGCGGCTACGAAAGCCAAAGAAGAAAAGTGCCCAAAGAAGCCTGAAAAAACACCGAAGCCGAAGTAATT
>JBKQRG010000100.1:0-7349 GCA_052144015.1 Desulfomonilaceae bacterium | reverse complement strand
TGAGGTTAAGCATGCGGTCGAACAGACGGATCATGGTGAAGGCGAACCGAAACCTTACGAGACCCCCGAATTGACCGTCTACGGCAAAGTCGAAACCGAGACGGGTACTCCTCTACCTTCAGGACCCGCGTAGCAATTGGACGCAAGCGTCGTGAGTCAGGCCCTTCTAACAAAGGGGTTCGCCATCGCGATAGGCGACATGAATTTACTTTTGTGGGCACTGAAGGCAGGGCAACATGTTCCATTCCGACAAGTGATCGCCGGTGACCAACGAACTGGATTTGGTTCTTGACCATGTATTCATATGTCGCCTACGGCTTGGGGGTAAGGTCCGAGTTCCCCCTGGAAGAGCTATTGCCAGCGGAAGCCGACGCTGACATCGTCATAAACCTTGCAACGGACAAACAGCTTTCCAAGCAACATTTACCCGCCCCAAATGGACATCGGGTTACCGAAACCGAAGCCGGTTTCTACTGGGAGGAAGTGGGCGGCCTCTTAATCCGGGAAGGTTCCCAGATACTCGTGGATCCTTGTCAGGGTGGAGACCGCAGATTGCTGAGCACACTCCTGACAGGCTGGGCCATTGCTCTTGCTCTTCATCAAAGAAAATTGCTTGTGTTGCACTCGAGCGCAGTCGTGATAGGGAAAAAAGCAATACTGATTGCGGCTGGAGCCGGCAAAGGCAAGTCGAGTATCGCTGGCGCACTGATATCGCGAGGGCATTCCTTGTTGGCCGATGATGTGGCCGCAATCAGGCTTGATAACGGAGTGCCGATGGTGATGCCTGCATTTCCTTCGCTGAAGCTGTCAGCGGATTCCGCGGACGCTCTAGGTTACAACGCTGCCGATCACCGACCGATTTATCAAGGATCTGACAAGAGTTTCTTCAGGCTCACAGATAGATTCCAGCATGAGCCAGTACCACTGGGGCGCATATATTCATTGGCCGACAGTGAGACCATAGAAATTGAGGCTCTCAAATCGAGCAGCGCTGTGATGGAGTTGGTGCGGAATACCTATCATATAGGAATCGAGCCGCCAAGAAATAGAGACCAGCACTTGTTCCAGTGTGGCGATCTTGCCCGAGAGATACAGGTCCTTCGACTAGGGCGACCTCGTGATTTTTCCAAGCTATCAGAAGTAGCGTTGGCAGTGGAAGAAGACATCTGCAATGCCGTTTGATGTTTCCCGAGAATTGCTTGAGTGCCGTGAGGTCAAGTTGCTTCTTTTATGTGCCCGGGCCCCTGTGGACGACACGAGGATCGGTGCGATACGCGAGCTTGTAAGGGAAGAGTTGGACTGGAATTACCTCTGCTCCCTGGCCACTGTCCATGGAATTGTCGGGCTACTTTACAGTGCCCTCAATAATAGCGGAGCTGAAAAGGTTCCGCAATGGGTAATGGAAGCCTTGAGAGTGAGAAGTCTGGCGGTTCTTGGGCGCAGCCGACTTATGGCGGGAGAACTGCTGCGGTTACTGGCCTTGATGGAGAAACAAGGTGTTGTGGCGATTCCATTCAAGGGGCCCATGTTGGCATACACGCTCTATGGAGATCTTTGCACTCGGGAATTCAGCGACTTGGATCTCGCTGTCCGCCGCCGGGACGTGCATGCGGCAACAAGCATTATTCTCCAAGAGGGCTACAGATTCCGGTATCCACTTGAAAAGAGGATGGAAGAAATCGTAATGCGGATCGACAAGGAATTCGCGTTCGCCAGGGATAACCTGGGGGTTCTCCTGGATCTGCACTGGTGTTTTGCAGACTCTAGATTCTCTTTCAAGTTTGATGTTGAGATCATTCTCGAACGTTGCGTGACCGTGCCGGTTGGCGAAAGGAGTGTTCTCGCATTTTCACCGGAGGATATCCTCCTTCTCTTAGGTAATCATGGCTCCCTTCATGCATGGGAAAGTCTGAAATGGATCTGCGACGTGGCACAACTGGTCCGTTGTCATGGCCGGCTTGATTACGAGTGGATCTTGCGCACAGCCAAGGGGCTGCGGAGTTCCAGAAGGACCCTCCTTGGGCTATTCCTGGCACAAGACCTCCTAGGCACGGATCTGCCTGAACCAGTAGTAGCGGGAATTCAAGCGGATCCCATGATTTCACGACTCGCCCAAGGAATAAAAGTCCGACTCTTTCAATACCCCAGGCAAGAATTGTCCCGATTGGATCTCCGTATCTTTCAGAACCACTTGATTGAAGGGTTGGCGTCAAAGGCAAAGTATTTCTTTGGAGTTACATGCAGCATCAATGCGGCAGACCTGGAGTGCGTGAAATTGCCCAAGTTTCTTGAGTTTCTCTATTACGCGGTCCGCCCGGCTAGGCTGATGGCAAGTTATGGAATCAAACTCATTCAAAAAGCCATCTTTCTTAAAAGAAACGCCTTACATTGACCAGGCCCTTCGTTTCACCCTGAGCCAAGCTTGGCATTGCCTTGGTTGGCCTGTTGTCCAGGGAGGGCTGAGATTTGCTTGCGGATCTCTCCTAAGGAGCCAGTCAGGTGCCATACCATTTGAAACGAGCTTCGAACCTCTTATCGCATTTGGCGTCGTTGGCTGCATACTTGTGCTGTATTATTTCCTCCAGCGAAGGGCTCGTAGGAGAAATTGAATGGATTCGGTGCAAGCAGTTCCTCGTGTCCGACGATTGCTGGGGTGCGGATCAGCAGCAAACATTTTAGTTGCCCCTTGGTGTGCGGTGAGTTACGCTCAATACTCTGACAGGTCGTGACTAGTGCCGGTGCGAGCCCCTTCGATGGTAGCGTCTGCCCCCGTACCATCCTCGACCGCCGTAATAGCCGCCGTAGTACATCGGATAGCCATAATAGTCCCCTCCGTCTACGACATATCCGGCGGGATAGCCCCCTCCGAATCCGACATATATGCCGGGATAACCCCATCCGTATCCGCCATGGCCGTGGTAGCCTGACCCGTGTCCGCGATACGCCAGAATACTGGACGGCACTACAGCAGCAATAGCCAAAAGGGAAAGTACCAACACACTAGTCATCAACGCTTTTCTCATGATTCACCCTGTCTAACGCCATGAATTACTTCTCGGAGTCGGCCTTTAGCACGCTCTCAAGGACCGGTACCGACTCTTGTGATGAGAAGACTAACACATTCATCGAGGGAATGCCATCTACCGGGAGAGACCAGCGACGAAGGTGAGCGGGAGAAGGACTTTGACTGTCGGCAAGTGAACGCCGAAAGACGGCAGGATCACCATAAGACAGAGTACAGTGAAGACTGTGTTGAGCGCTGAAATCTTCACCTGTGCGGAGACCCTTGAGAGTGGGCGAGAAGGTTGGCGTCAAATTGGCGTCGTCTTAATGCTCAAAAGTGCCTGATAGTGATTGATATTGATTGATATCGTCAAGGAAATCGTGGTGTAGCCTCTTGTAGACTGTCAAGGAACGTGCCTTCACACGGCAGGGGAGAGAAACATCATGGTCAGAAGCAAGAAAACGCTCAGCTGTCCGGAAGGCTGTCCACACACGGAAACTGAAACGCACCGCTTCCTTGTTACCTCTTTATCCAAATCTTTCTCTGAGGATCTCTATAAAATGGGGTTCAATCTCGTCGATGACAGACATGACCGGCACGGGATCGTCCAAGTATTTCTTTTCGCACAAGAATTTGTAGAACAATTTGATTGACGCCGGGATATACGTGTACATGTGAGGCTCGATTACCACCTTTCTCAGCACGAAATCAGAAAAGAAGACGGCTAGATAGCCTGGAGGGATGGATTTTAGGACAAAGGCGTCTTCGTGAAGATAGCCATAGACGAAGTTGCAAAGCGTCTCCGGAAACCAAACGAGGTCTTGGCGGAATTCTTCCACCCCTTTAGCGAGAAGCCATCTCTCGAATATCTCTGTACAACCCTCCATGACCTGAGTGAACAGATCCTCGTACTCGTCGTACTCGGCTCTACGCATGATGAATGAGTCTAGTTTATTAAGGTTATTGATGAATTTCTTGTCCTTTTGATCCGGGGGAATAGGTTTTTCCAAGAAATTGATCCGACGAAGATCGAAAGGGGCAATCATGTGACTCATTTCCTTCCGCATCACCATAAATGGGACGCCCCTCTTCGAATCGGCAGTGGACATGTAGAATCCCTCGCCCCGTGATTCCAAACAATGATACAGTAGGCTGGTGGACATGACTTCCTCGCCTTCTCAGATTTTTCAAATACCCAAGAAGGCAGAAAGCATGTCCTCTTTCACTGTTCAAGCAAGGTGCGCACTTACGCAAAGAGCCTCAAAAACTGCCGCTTAGCTCAGCGTTAGGCTGGGCAAGTTCAGGTTCTTACAAATCTTTTAACCAGTCAGCGATTGCCTTTCTTTTCTCCCCTGAAAAATCCTTATGCACCTGTTCGTGCAACCAACGGAGCGACTTTGTTCTTAGCTGGTTCCGCATAAGATCTTCTGCTTCCTGTATAACCACCTTTATCAAGCACGGACACTTATCTGTGAATATACTGGGATCGTTGACGAAAATGTTCTTCTTGCGAATTTCTATGCATTGAAAAAAACGGGAAGGCCCGTCAATTGCCTCAATAATATCCCAAAAGGAAATATGTTCCGCCCCCTTTGCTAACTCATACCCCCCATAAACACCTGCAATTGAACGGACTATTCCCGCTTTCCTCAGTTTTGAAAAATTTTTAGAAAGATACGTTTCTGTAATTCCGTGCAATTTAGCTATATCCTTAATCCCAATGGTTTTATGTTCAGGTAGATCGACCATGTAAAAAAGTGAGTGAAACGCATACTCTACCCCAATACTGAATTGCATCCTTTATCTCCTTCCACGATTTCGCATGGTTACAATGACCTGCTCTTGCAAAAAAAAGTTGACTTTTCTCATAGTGTCCTCTATACACAGATATCATGGATACTCAATATCCGCAATCAAAATCTGAGGAGAGGATCTTTAGCATGTTCACAGACAAGTTTTTGGAAGTAATAGGTAAGGAAGGTGTCGTTTCCATAGTCTCATGCGCTGATAATGAGGCCCATGTTGTAAACACTTGGAACAGCTACCTGGTAAAGCCAGATGATGGTAGGCTCTTGATCCCTGCCTGGGCAATGAGAAAGACCGAGAAAAAAACACTTAAGAATAACAAAATATTACTCACTATGGGGAGCAAAGAGGTAATTGGGAGCCGTGGCACCCCTGGTGCTGGTTTTTTGATTGAAGGAACGGCAAAATTCATATCTTCAGGTCCAGAATATGATATGATGAAAGCCAAATTCTCTTTTCTAACCCGTGTTCTCGAAGTTACAGTAACTTCGATTAAGCAAACACTATAAAGTTAACCGGAATTATGCAGAGGTCTTGCCATTTTGACCGTTTTGGCTCCCTTGAAGGGTAGAAGGGTCACCTCCCTGACCCCAATAGGGTGTCTCTGGGGTGTCCCACGGGACCGAACGAAGCAAAACCGTCCACGGGATGATCGAAAGGTTCGCTCACGTTTCAACGAAATGATAAGAGGCTAAAAACGGTCATTTTTTTCTGGTCAAGTTCTGACTGGAGGGCGAACTTGGACGGCATCATGACCGTGGTAAGATCTGACGAAAACCTGTCACAGATTTGTCACATGGGCGGGCTCTGCTGGATTATTCTCTTCCGTCCACCTTTTTCCTGAGTTCCTTACCAACCTTGAAAAATGGGAGTTTCTTCTTGCTGACAGGTATCTTCTCACCCGTCTTTGGATTCCGAGCCGTGTAGTCCTTGTATTGTCTTATCTCAAGCGAACCAAATCCCCGTACCTCGATCCGATCGCCTCTGATAAGGGCCCTGGACATTGTTTCAAAGATCAAATTAATAACTTCCTCGGACTTGCGCAGAGGAAGATCCGCATCCTCGGCGAGTCCTACAAAAAGATCTGATTTGTTCATGTTAGATTTCAGCCCCTGTTCATCATTTTGCCTCATGCACTGCCTGCTTAAGCAACCTGGATGCTTTAAAGAGAGGCACGTTACCCTCTAGAACCTTTATCTTTTTTCCCGGTCCGAGGATTAACTCCAGGCGGGCCTTCTTGTGGAATACCAGGAAGGTCCCAAGATCGGGAATGCAGATGGTTCCGTCCAGGCAGAGCAGGCACGTGGTCTAATGCCCCTCGGGAGTGAGCTTACCAGCGCTGGCCCCTGTTGTCGCGACCTCCGCCTCGGGACTCCCGTTTGGCCCGTGCTTCGTTCACATTCAGGCTACGGTCGCCGACTTCCTTGGAGTCCAGTTCCTTGATGGCTTTCATCCCTTCTTCACGATCACCCATTTCAATGAAGCCGAAACCTTTGGAACGCCCCGTGTACTGGTCCATTATGATCTTTGCGGATGTTACAGCTCCGTATGCTTCAAACAACTGCCGGAGCTGATCTTCGGTGGTGTCATAGGAGAGGTTCCCCACATAAATGTTGATGCCCATTGCTAAATCCTTTCACATGATGCATTGTTGTCACGCAGGACAATGCGTTGGCAGACTGACGAGGACTCTCTGTTCGGGGATGTCGTGCAAAATGTAGATGCTTAGATAATCCTCGACCCGGGCGCTCTAGTCTGTGGTTGTCGGTTCATGTATCGCACCCGTGATCATCGAAAGGATGGCGGGGGAAATACGGCTCTTAACCTCTGGCGCGAATATGCTGCAGTGACACCCGCGATGTCAAGCAATCTCGAAACGGGACATGCCTGCCTGAAAGAAGCGGCCTTCCCCCCGCGCCCGTCTGACAGAGTTTCTCAGAATAACTATTGACATCGATCTCACCTCGACGGAACCGGGAAGAACAAAATCCGTCCCCCCTCTCAAATGCCAAGGATGGGAGTTGCTGCTGTAACCATCTTATTTTACTGACCCGTCACCGTGGCCACGGCTAAGCGGAGCAAGTCACAAAGTTCGGGATGGTTTACTATATGAGTGGGATTTTTTGAAAAATGAGGAGAGAGAGATTGTCCGGGACGCCTCGGCATGATGAGATTGTCACCGCCTTTTTAGGCTTTCCCCCGCCTTCCCCCGTTTTGCCGGAATGTTGAGTAATTTCAGGTCACGTTGAGGAACGTTGAAGCCTCTTGATTTCGGGAAATATGGCTAAGCATTTGATTATACAAGACCTTGCCCCGCCCTCTCACGGCGGAAGCGGTCGCTCTGACCATGCAGAGAGAGACTGGTTTCCATCGCCCTTGTTTCTCGTAGAGGATGACGTGATTTTGACGTGAGTTTTGACGTCACCATAGTGCTTAATAGTGATTCATAATGCCTAACCCTACAACGCGACTTATTGATTTTTGCTTGCAATTCTTCTAATGCCTGCCATACTACGCAACATAGTCTCAAAGAAGGAGG
>JBKQRG010000099.1:0-4410 GCA_052144015.1 Desulfomonilaceae bacterium | reverse complement strand
TGGTCAAGGTATATGACGGACGCGGCGATGTTGAGAATCGGATCAAAGAGGGAAAGAACACGCTGCGCTGGGACAAGACGAGCTGCCACCGCTTCTCCGCCAACCAAGCCCGTTTGCTCATGGGAGTCTTGGCCTACAATCTCCTGCAAATGCTCAGGCGATTCTACCTGGTCGGCGAAGAGGTCAGACGGTCAATGGAGTGGTTCATTAAGCGCCTGATCAAGGTCGGAGCGAAAGTCGCGTATCATGGTCGGAGGTGGTATGTTCATGTGGCTTCAGCCTTCTCCTTGTCCCGATACTACCAATCTGTTTTCGGGTGAGGGCGACAAGGACATATTGATTGACTGAGGAGCATACGGTGAGGTATGCACAAAAACAGGAAAAATCAGTATTTTTCAACAACATGACGACGGTTTTGCCTGCGTCAGGTCGTGCGGGACTCCATGCGGAGACCTTTTCGGGGTCACCGGAGCTATTTTTCGACCCCTTAGCGAGGCCAAAACGCTCAAAATGGCAAGACCGCGGAATAATTCCGAGAGACACTTATCAAACAAACAGAGGCAGCAGACAGGGAACTCGACAAAGCAAAATCGGATTTTGATAAAGCGATGGACAAGGTAAGGAAGGCTCACGGAAAACTAAAAGAAGAACTGACAGTTATCAGGCGCTTAATTGCAATTTAAGTAGCCCATAAAAAGGGTGAAAAGATCGGATGGAAAGATGGTATAAGCGGCTTCATGGTGCGTATTGGAGTAAACATGCCGGGTAGAAAGCCATTCGTAAAGAGCGGGAATCGCCAAACAGCATGGAGCTGCTATCTTGGGATCGCTCTTCTTGCAGTTGCCTCACTTTGGCCTAATCTCCAAATGATTATCAATTGCGATTGGATCGCTGTGACTAAAGGTATTAATGAAAAAGACGAGATTTCGTCCTTTATGAGACGTTTTGATGGAATCAAAAAGACACTTCCTGAACGAGCGTTGTTGGGCTATTTCAGCGACGTAGCACCAGAGGGCACCCCAGAATATGGCAAGGCTTTTTTTCTCACCCAATACTCCCTTGCGCCCATTATTGTCGCAGATTCTCCGGACCGTGATCTTGTCATTGGCGATGTGAAAAACCCAGGCGAGTCATCACTATATAAGGAGAGAGGTTTCACTTTAGAAAAGGACTTCGGTGATGGTGTTGTGTTGTTCAAAAAGGGGACGAGATGATTTGGTTGCTCACGGGAATAGTTATCGCTCAACTGATTGGATTCTTGTTGGTTGCCATTACGTGGCCAGAGAAGAGGCGCCGGGATTGTGATTTTTTGTTGCGGCTCTTTCTTTCTGTAGGCTTTGGGTTTGGAACGGTCTCTCTGCTCTCTTATATTGTTTTCTTTTCATCAAGAAATTGGGCATATTCTTGTTTAGCTGAAGTTCTATTGCTCATTGGTTTAGGATACATATTTTTTTGGAATTATTTTCGAAACCGTAATTCCTGCGACGCAGTGCCTAGGACAACCTCAACTCTTTCCGGGTTGCGTGCGGTACTTCTCCTCCTCTTGATCACTACTATAGTCCTGAGCTTGGCGAATACAATCCTACTTCATCTTCAATCTCCGCATGGGGAGTGGGATGCGTGGGCTATTTGGAATTCGCGAGCTCGCTTTCTGTGGAAGGGAGTTGGTTTCTGGGACGACTTCTCAAATGCGGCTACAACCCTGGCCCATTTTGATTATCCTCTTTTGATCCCTCTCTCGGTGGCTCGCCTCTGGTATTTCACAAATCTCCCCACTCCTGTTGCGCCAATACTCGTTGCAAGCCTTTTCACTTTTGCTACAGCTGGTTTGTTGATCTGCGCCACGTGGTTTCTGAGAGGTCCCACGAACGCTCTTTTAGCAGGTACAGTGCTCCTCGGCACCAGACATTTTGTCCTCGTGGGTGCAAGTCAGTATTCAGATATCGCTTTGAGTTTCTATTTTTTGGCTACCATTTGCTTGTTTCTACTTCACGATATGGTGTGGAAAAGGTCTGATCGTCTATTGATACTTGCAGGCGTCTCGGCTGGCTTGGCCCTATGGACAAAGAATGAAGGATGGCTTTTTCTGCTTTGCGTTGCAATGGCTAGATGTACGGTGACGGTCGCATCGGATGGCTGGAGGAGCTGTCTGAAAGAAATGGTGAGCTTTGGGTTTGGGCTTGCCCCAGTTTTTGCTATTGTCGTGTGTTACAAGGTCCAATTCGCCTCCTCGAATGACCTAGTTTCTGGAGATAGAATCCACACTATTCTGGCCTATTTGATGAATGTGCCCAGATACTTGGAGATAACAAAGGAATTTGGAAAACAAGTATTCGTGTTTGATCGCTGGGGATATGTTGCGCTGGCACTGCTCATTTATCCGTGGCTGGTCGGTATCCAGGTAGAAGAGGATCAGAGGAATGGATTGTATTTCGGAGCGGCAGTCCTCGGGTTGACGCTTTCGGGATATTTCCTTATTTACGTTATAACTCCACACGATCTGATATGGCACCTCCGCCACTCTCTGGACAGATTATACATCCAATTATGGCCTAGCGGGTTGATGATTTACTTTCTAGTAGTTGTGTCTCCACAGGGCACAGAGTGGTTGGTCCAGCCGGAACCTATCCGGAAGACAGAGAAGCATGCTGTCGCGACTCTCGAAGAGCATATTAGCCGATGATGAATATCTGTGAGATTTGGGTAATTGCTAAGTGTCCGCTAGAAAATCTTTGCAAATTAAATGTCCTTATGCCCTAGGAGCCTGTCGCGCAACAGGCAGGGTTTGAATGGCTTGGAGCCGGGTTAAGGTTTATTCTTCAATCATCTCATGCTTCAGTGGCTGTGACTTGAGCAATGGGAGGCGATTGGGAGAGTCCTTGTCCCCCAAACCGAACATCTTGACGGCTAGTTCCGGTCAAAAACCTTTTTGATGTAAGGTTGCTGAAGGGGCCTAGCGTTTCGCTGTTCTGCTAACCGGAACCAGGTTCAATCATGCTGTAATAGCTATAGAATGCTCCAGTTGAGCGAGATCACTCATCTGCTTTATCTGCTATAAATACAACTATCTATCTGAAAGCACGAAGCTATAACACTTAAATACTAGATTGCCATGCTTAATAAATGACAATAAATTACAGATGTTATTAAAATTAAATAAATGAAAAGTATAATTGTCAATTACAAGTTCTGCTATTTGTTTGTATTATTTAAATAGAATCGGGCTGTTATACGGCAAAGTTGTCGTTATTGCCCCATCGGAAAACATCGGTTCTCTGTCTCATTTAGGTTTGATTTTTTGGCTGGATTGCCAAACAATCTCTCGGAATGAGACGGAACCAGGGACATAATGTGAGGAGAGTCGTGAAGGGATTAACTGATTGTAGAAATGACCGGCGACTTTTTTGGTTTCCAAATGGTGTCCATCCGAAGCGAAAGTTGGCTTGGAGTTTAAGGAGACGGAGAGTGCTAAGTTGTGGGGGCGTAGTGCGACCGGAAGCCAGTGTCAAGAAATTCTTGGCGTCAAATTGGCGTCATTTTTTGTGCACTCACAAGTCCTAATGGATACCAACAGTGCCTAATGGGAATTGATTTTTCAAGGGAATCGCTGCGTCGTGGTTTGAATAGTTGAAGGGGCTCTGTCTCCCGAATGCAGTGCTCTACCAGGCTGAGCCACGTCCCGACTTACGCCAAGTACAGGCTTTCCGCGCAGGTGTCAAGGGACGAATTTCCTGAAAAGCGTTCCTCAACCAAACCCAGCCAACACGATTCAAGACCACGGGTCTGCCATGGATCCCGGGTCGCCATGATCTAAGGTCAGGCGGTCAATTCCCCGGATGAGTTCTTGATGAGATATCTCCATAGCGCCGGTTGACGGCAAGGTGAGATTGCTTCGTCGTTTCACCTAATTTTTTAGATTGGTGCAAAATAAGCTTGACTCTTATGCAGGCAGTTATAGAATCTGTCGTCAGATTCAGAATATAGCGTCTAGCGGAGAAGCAATGGATAACTTGCTATTTGCCGAGGTCGGCAGTCAACTTGAAAACCTTACACGTCGGGAGCGACAAAATCTCCGGCAGCGCAGAGGGATACTCGACGCCGCACTAAGACTCTTTTCGGAAAAGGGGTATAACAACGTCTCTATGCACGAGATCGCGGGCGAAGCAGAGTTCGGGATCGGAACATTATACAAATTTTTCACTAATAAAGAGGATTTGTACAAAGCCCTTATCATGGAGGTGGCGGAAACGTGGCACCGTGTTTTGATGCAGGCCCTCGAACAGGAACGGAATCCTCTTCGAGCCATCAAGAAATACATCGCCGTTCGTCGGAAACTCTTTTCCGACAATCTACCCCTCATGCGCCTGTATTTTGCCGAAACCAGAGGAGCGAGCTTCAACATAAGAGCCG
>JBKQRG010000098.1:0-27923 GCA_052144015.1 Desulfomonilaceae bacterium | reverse complement strand
GGGGTCTAGATTTGTCATTGCGAGGCCGTAAGGCCGTGGCAATCCCCGAAGCTTTGGGAGATTGCTTCGCTCCGCTCGCAATGACATTCTTGGGCCGCCCGTAACTGAAGCGTTATGTTCCTGCAATCTGATTTTTTGATGGCTTTGCGCTAAAATTTTTCGAGGGGCGGGGCATCCGAGAACATTTGCAAAATGAACCCCATATACACCAATTAACGGAAACGGGGGTGATTCACGGCCGTTTTCAGGTCTTGCACATCGACCACCTCAAATACATTCTTGCCGGAAAGGCCCGTTGCAAACATCTGGTTATAGGGATAACAAATCCTGATCCACTGCTAACTAAGGATGATATAGCCGATCCTCAGCGAAGCGACCCTGCCGCCAATCCACTAATCTTTTTCGAGCGTTATCAATTGATAAGAGCTTCCCTTGAAGAAGCGAATATTGCACACAGCGATTTCTCTGTGGTCCCGTTCCCGATCAATTTTCCCGATTTATACAAATATTACATACCCTTGGATGCGGTTTTCTACCTTACGATTTATGATCAATGGGGTCGGAAAAAACTGGACATGTTCAAATCACTCGGACTGAAGACAGAAGTGATGTGGGAAAAAATGCCTGAGGAAAAAGGTCTGACTGGTGCAGCAGTCAGAAAATTAATGGCATTAAACGAACCATGGGAGCACCTTGTCCCACCTTCTACGGCCCGACTCATGAAAATGTGGTGCATCCCTGACAGGCTTCGGCGATTCAAAGATATATAAACGAGCGATCACCCAACTTGGAGGATCCAGATCTACGTCCTTGGATCAATATTGAAGGGCAAATAAGAGAATAATGCCGCAGCGTAAGTAGATGACTATGCAAGATCCCTTCGGCGCGTTTATCAAATACCAGGATATCAAGATTCCGGGGGCAGCAACCGGTCCCCTCAGAGGTCTCGCTTTTGCTGCAAAAGACAATTTCGATATTAAAGGCCATGTAACCGGAGCGGGGAATCCCGATTGGTTTAAAACCCATGAAGCAGCGGCATGCACAGCGCCTTCCGTCCAAGCGCTTCTGGATGCCGGAGCCAGTCTGGTCGGCAAAACCGTCATGGACGAGCTGGCATTCAGCCTTAGCGGTGAAAACATCCACTATGGAACGCCTGTAAATCCTGCTGCTCCGGATCGAATTCCGGGTGGCTCTTCCAGCGGTTCGGCCTCGGCAACCGCGGGTCGGCTGGTTGATTTTGCGCTGGGAACTGACACTAGCGGATCGGTGCGCGTTCCGGCAAATTACTGCGAGTTATTTGGTATTCGCCCGACTTACGGGATTGTATCGATTGACCGAGTCGTCCCGTTGGCGGCCAGCTTTGATACGGTGGGCTGGTTCGCGCGTGATGCCGATCTTCTACATCGAATCGGCGAAGTTCTGCTTCCGGCCTCGTCTGTTTTCAAATCACCGGCACGTTTATTAATCGCAGATGATGCTCTTGAGTTGGCAAATGGTCCTATTCAGGAAATCCTGCAAACTGAAATCAAAAAGCTTACCAAATTGATTCCGTCGATCTCACATGCGCGGCTGTCTAACAGCAATTTGGAAACTTGGACTGAAATCGAGGTAATATGCAAAACCTACGAAGTCTGGCAAGCGCATGGGGTATGGATCGGCAGGGTCAAACCGAAATTCGCGCCCGAAATCGAAAAACGATTTTCCAGCGCGGCAAAAATCACTGCCGCTCAGAAAAAGGCAGCCGAGACCCGGCGCTCTGAAATTACATCGCGAATATTAGGATTGCTGCGAGATGATACGGTAATTTGCTTGCCGACAACCCCGGGAATTGCTCCTCTCAAGAATGCCCCGCCCGCTGCCACGGAACAGACTCGCAGACGCACGCTGACATTGGCCTGTATTGCGGGACTGGTGGGCGCTCCTCAGATTACTCTGCCCGTTGCTCGATTTGAAGGATGCCCCGTAGGGTTGTCATTGATGGCCGTGCCCGGAAGGGATATGGATTTGCTCTCGTTTGCAACACGATTGTACAGAGAAGGGTAATTTGATCTTTCTTTTTCTAGATGCGGTTCGGGTCTAGATTTTTGATGTAGACGAGCAGTTCAGAACCCTGTTCTGATTTGGTCTTAATCTTTTCGTAATCTATGGGAACATTGTTCAAGTACTGTAATATTAATGCGTCGCCTATTTTTGTGCCCGGCAATATACCGGCAAAGAAAAACCCCATATTTTCAAACTGTTCAGTATAGTGCGCCGTTTGCGGATCACAGAGATTCAGATACAAATGAACAATTTCGAAGCGTTTAACGCATAATTCTCTCAACCTGGATTTCACTTCCCGGAAAGTATTTGAGCCGAATCGCTCGACTAGTATTCGAGCTGTTCCACTAGGCCCGGCGGTGGCAACATTTACGATCCCGTTTTCGTCCGGTTCGGAGAAATTATGATCGTTCACATCCACGCAATCCGGCGCAGCCCCCAAATGGTGGAATAACGATACAATCATTTCCTTGTGATTAGATGGGGGATAAATGATAAACGGCTGAGGCTTACGTAGATACATAAAATGCATCAGCACACTTTCTCGTTGTGTCAGTTCTTCAGTGATTCTCCTGAATGACTCGGTTTGCGGCAAATAGCCCACGAATAACCCACAATCTCTCAGACCTACTCCCAAACCGACCTGTTGAGAGTACGTATGGTTCGTGACCGCCTCGCCTAATATTCCCAACAAGCCTTCAGCCCTTGCTTTATCGACGGCAAATTCGGTTAGTCGAGTGAAGACTCCCATTGATCTGAATTCCGGTTTGACTACGGCCCTCCCTAACTCTCCGATTCGCTCTTGGCCGTGACGACTCAAAGCCAAATGTCCGGCAATCTCATTTTCGGGAGTGACAGCAACGATGGAGAACATCTCGCCGCTTTTGTTCAATTCAATAATCCGCTCCGGATAATAGACGTGCTCAAATGCATAAGTATTTCCATAAGCTTTGTACACGGCTTTGGAGACTTCCAGGGCTTCGGAAGCTTCCATTGGACGAATCATGATTTCAGCAGGGTTTAAAATACGCTTTGAGTCGGTGGGCGGCGGCTCATACGGTTCGAGTTCACACGCGTCGAAATAGTCTGCAATGCTCCGATTTTTAGCATATTTAATGAGTACTATTTCTTTACCTGCCGGCCCGAGGTTATGAAATTCAACCTCGTCCATTAATTCTTTCAATAGAAGGTTTGCCCTCTCCGGTGAGTCTTTGGCCAATTCCTGAGTCTCGGTATTCGGAAGACCAGTTGGATCGAAAGGGAGCCCCTGGTCTGCAATTACTATTTTCAGTCCCAATGGTACGCGCTCGCACGATATGTTCAACGATGTCCGTTGATGAGGTTCGAACGCGTACTTGATAACCGTCGATACCGATTCAGCGACTGCCCTTCCTATTGTTAAGCAGTCCGACTCATCGAAACCCAATTTAGCCGCAATTTTGCTCACGTATGTCTGGGCTACGGCTATATATGCATTTTGATTGGGAACCGAGAGGTTTGAATATTCGCATCTATCTTGTGTGCCGGCCATTAGTCTATCTTTCAAAACCTGCAGACAATTCTTTTCGCGAGCCCCTGCCGGACAGGAACAGAAAACTGAGCAGCGAAATGAAAAGGACTATACTCGTGACAATCTTTAGTGCTGCTGGTAACGGCGAAGGAGAAACAAAAGCTTCGATCAGCCCTGCCATTACCAGCAGCGGAATACACCCGGCAAGCAGCTTTACTGCTTGTCTAGCTCGCGATGCAAGGATTTCCGACCTTTTGTACGGTCCTGGGTCAATTAGCGCGCGTCCTATAATTAATCCTGCGCCCCCGGATAGGAATATAGCCGTTAGTTCAAGACTACCGTGAGGTAGCAGGAAGGACCAGAATTCTAAAGCCAACTTGTGGTTCATACATAAAGCAGCTACTGTCCCTATGAGTAGTCCGTTCAGGGCCAGTAGATAAAGAGTTCCCACTCCGAAAGTAATGCCGGAAGCAAAGATCAGGAATGTGACAGATATATTGTGGGTCATAAGCATGCTCGAGGCCGCAGGTGCTACGGTATAAAGATCGTTAAACCACACGTTGCCCTTTTCGACTTTCGCTATTATGTTGTCCGGTACAATAAGTTCGACAAACGCGGGTTCACTTAATCCCAAGAAAAAGCCTGTAACCCCAGCCACAATCAAAACCGCAGTGGCAACAGCTGTATAATTCGCCGTCGCTCGAAATGTTTGCGGAAAACCACTTATAAGAAAATCCTTCAGACTGGTCCACGTCAAACGCGGAGTCCTGTAGATCATTCCGTGAACGCTCGCAACCTGATTGTTAAGATAGCTGATAATTTCGTTCTGGGGATCACGGGCCAATTCTGAAGATTTGAGAACCGACAGATCCGAAACTGCGGCAAAATATAATCGCCCTAAATCCCACAAATCCTGCCGGCTCATACGTTGAAATGTGCCGGGTCGCAATTTGCGCGTTATGCTTTCCAGTCTCTGCCATTCCTCTTTGCGTTCACTGATGAACTCATTTATATTCATTTTGTTTTGCAACTTCTATTCATAATGAAAGATCACCCCGGGTATGGCGCGCTTCAAGGTAAAAATTTGCTGTATTATAAAAGGATAAGTACCCACGAAATCCGCCGCCGATTGACCGTTTTAATACTATCACGTCAGGGGAACTGCGGTGAACCAAAACCAGCTTATTCTCACAGTCGAAACTCCTGATCATATCGAGTTGCAGTTTCAGCTGGCCGGCATCGGAAAGAGATTTTTGGCCTATCTCATAGACAGATCAATTCAATTCGGCCTCATTTTAGCTCTTTTTCTCGCACTGAGCTTGATATTGTTGGCAGCCACAAAGATTGTGACAATAGCTAATGCCTTGCATGAATTGCAACAAGCCTTGGGTCAATGGGTTATCGCCGTTGCTATTGTCGCATACGGCATAATTTCTCTCGGATATTTTATTTTATTTGAATACATCTGGAATGGTTCGACGCCCGGGAAAAGGTCACAAAATATCCGAGTCATCAGAAAAGATGGAACACCTATTTCGCTCCTTGAAGCGGCGGTACGAAATATATTGCGGGCAGTTGATATTTTAGGCGATGTTTATCCGATCGGATTAATAGTAATGTTCATAGATTCTCGCAATAGAAGACTGGGGGATCTGGTTGCCGGGACGTTAGTCATAACTGAATCAGTATCCAAATTACCTTCCGGAGAAAACCCGGCCGGCAGCCCGGGGGAAAATGATCAACAGCTACGGTTGACTGTGAATGCAATGACACCAGCAGATTATCAGCTCGTTAGAAAATTTCTCGCCAGACGAGAAGGATTGGAGACTGAATATCGCAAAAACCTAGTTCAGCAAATCGTCGATCGCATTTTCGATAAATCGATTGTTTTGCCCACTTCATCAACCGATTTAGAATTGCTTTTGGAGAGAGTCGAAGCCCTGTATCGAGAACGCCTCAGAGTTCTTTGATTGTTTCTTAATTTCTCGCACATTGCGAGTTCTTGCACTCCGATTTTATTGAAATCCGAGTGCAGATGAAGAATTGACAGGGGGTTTGAGAGAAAATGGAGAACGGTTCTTCTGACACTCCACGCACTGTCAGGATTACAGCCATTAAGGACGATGCCGGCAAGCGCACGGTTGCCGAGAATCTATCTCGTATTACCTCCGGCCAACCTCCGGTGGAACGGATTTTGGCCCGGTTAGATACGTTGCCCTGGACGGTAACTCGAAAAGCAAGCGTGAAAAGTGCAAGAAAATTGGTTAGCCTGTTGCAGAGTCTCGGTGCTTCGGTAGAAATCAATCCACCGATAGCACCTGACGTGATCGCGGGTACTGCAGAGCCTCCGGCAACAGCATCTCCGATCACGCCACCGCCAGCCGCGAAATATGAAAATGAGGTCGTTACACCTGAAGCAACGGTCGATCACCAAGCTTTCCCAGTGAAAGAAAAAGTAATCGGATCCGAAAAGAATGAGACAGCTGATTCCGGACAATTCATTCTGGAGCCTCTATCCTTAGGCGGTATATTGGACCGCACTTTTCAGATCTGTCGATCGCATTTTTGGAAGCTCTTGGTAATAGCCGGTATTCCAGTATTACTTATTGGAGGAATTGCATTAGTGGCGGCATTGATTGTTTTATTGGCCGGCTTGACCTGGCAGGCTCTCGGAGGTTTACCGCAGTGGATAATAATCGCGGGAGCTATATTGATTATTCCATCCCTGATTGTCATTCTCGTAGGATTGTTTTACTTGTCCCAGGGGGCCATGATTCATGCAGTGTCTTCCATCTATTTGGGGCGCAAGATAATCGTTAAAGAGGCCTACCGCTTTGTAATGGGCAAACTTGGAAAATTTGTACTCACCTCGTTCCTTGTCGCGCTTTCGGCATTTGCTTTCACTCTCATCCCTGTGCTGCTCGGTGTTGCAGCATATTTCGCCTTTAGCCTTTTCACTTCGGGATGGTGGTCGGCAGTGACATGGCCGTTTCTGCTGCTAATACCATTTTACTGCATAACCAAGCTCCTTCTCTTTGACAAGGTTGTCATCATTGAGAATATCGCGTATTTGGGAGCCCTCAAACGGAGCTGGCACTTGATCCAGGGCAAAGCTGACGAAGGTTGGCCGAAAAGCTATTTCATGCGGCTAGTCGTATTGTTAAACCTATTTATCCTAATTAATTTGACGATTCATATGATTTTCCAGGTTCCAGGATCCATCATAGCTGCCATTGCCTCGCAACACACAGTAATTGTTCAGATTTTTGTGCAACTCTTAAGTACTCTGGGCAATCTTGTCGCAAGTGTGTTCGGGTCTGTTTGCCTCGTCATTTTTTATTATGATCTGCGCAATCGGAAAGAAGGATTTGATCTCAAAATGCTTACAACTATGAACGGAAGCTGGTCGGAAAAATCTTTTATGTGATGGGTGATTGCCTCAGCTCAGCAAACGTATGGATGATGATTAGGATTGTATTTCCCTGCAAACGGAAATCCGATCAAGCGAAACGCTGGCTCTGCGTAGCACTTAAAGTCACTCTAACTAATTTCGCGAGATGACGCAGCCGAAGCTGGTATGTACGTGATTAAGAGGACAACACATATGCGAATAGTTATAATCTTTCCGCGAAGTTTCTGGGATCTGGGAAAATGCGGTTGAAACTCTCAACCTTTTTGTTCATAATCTCATCCTAAGATTAATTGCCCCCGCAGGAGGAGGAATGGCCGAAAAGAAGAAAAAAGAACAAAAAGAAAAACCTCTCGAGAGGTGGACTATTAAGGAATTGCGTGAAGAAGCTCTGAAAATTCCTGGAGTTCAAGGCATGCACGGACTTAATAAAGCTGAACTATTGGCTGCGCTCAGAGCAGAAAAAGGAATTGTAGATACTGGGACAAAGAAAAAAGGCGAGGGTGTTCGTGTTGTTAAAGCCAAGCTAAAGGAAGTTCAAAAGCAGCGAGACGATGAGCGCGCTCAGGGAGCAAAAAATACTCGTTTGAATATCCTTCGCAAAAAAATATCAAAGCTGAAGAAGCAAACTCGCCGGCTTGCTTGAGAAGGTGCCTACGTCTCAGATATCCTAGGAAATCTTAATTCTTGCTTAATTGTTTTATTCAAAGGTGATATGAGGGGTCAGGTTGTAGATCGACTCGACACCGGTAGCCTATTCTGACACAAATTTCGAAATCTGAGACCCGAACTGTCGAGTTTTTCTGGAGATTCAGTACAATTGATATGTCAAAGAATCAAAATTCATCGGTAGCTTCACGGTCGCCTTTATTTAGACGAATCCTAAAATGGCTCTTTCTGCTTTTTCTGGCGGCATTTTTTTTGTGCGCCGGTTTGCTAGTCTTCATAAGAGTGGCAATGGATGGAAATCTCCTTGCTAAACTGCTCATCCCGCAACTCGAAATCGCTCTAGACAAGAAAATCTCACTACAATCAATCGGATTATCGTGGCTTTCATTCGGCACTGCGAAGATCTCCGTGAAAAATCTTGAAATGCGAGATCGTTCCGGGGGGGTGCTCCTGCTGGTCATTCCAGAGGCATTTTGCGAGATCGACGTGATTTCGACAATAACGGGAACTCCGGAGATAAATCGCATTGAAGTGGCAAATCCGGAAACTCTACTTCCTCCACTGCCTATTTTTAGGAAAGGTGCTGAAGCTCCGCGAAAACACCGACCCCATTTGATACGTCCCAGCGTCCATAATTTTGTATTATACGGCGGACGTGTTTATTCTGCGGCCGCTGATCTTCAAAGCCCTTCCAAAAAGGATATTGCTTCTAATATTGAAATCGTGTGCAAAGAAGTCACCCTCCATGGTGTGAAAAGTCTTTCAGTCAAAGCTGCGACACCCGGAAATCAACGTGACGGATCAATACACGTCGATGGTCATCTGGACACGATGCCGATTTTTGGAGATGACTGGCGAGGTGATCTGAGGGTTAGAATTGAAGGATTTCCGGTTTCTCCTTTCCGTATACCCGCTGCATATTTCAACATTGATTTTCCGTTCTTAGAAGGTGAATTAAATACAAATGTTAGCATCAAAGGTGAAAGTAAGAACTTTCAAGCCCGCGGAGAACTTACTTTCTCCAATGTTTCTGTAGCGCCAGGGCACTCTTTCTTTCGTGATACGCGGATGGATAAAGGTTGGATAAAATTCACCACGGATCGAAAAGACGAAAATCTTCGGCTCGAGTTGCTGGAGGTTGGACTACCAGGAATAAAATTTGGAGCCGAGATCAATATAAGAAAATTCGGGTCACGGGATCCGCAGGTGGAAGTATCGTTTCGAAATGCGGATGTAGATTTAAAAAAATTCTTCCCGCTGCTGCCGTTCAAAATCATGCAAAGAGAGGATCGTGAACGCCTGATCGAGGCCGGCCTGAACGGACATATATTAATTACGGGGGCTAAGTGGATCGGCAACCCAGTCGATATCTTCCATGGAAAGATTGGATCGGGAAAACTGTTCATGGACGCGTATCTGGACAAAGTCTCGGGCTTTGTTCCGGGGGTGCGGTTGCCGGTTAAGAATGCCACCGGTCGTGTGCGATTAAGCTCAAATGAGATGATTTTTAAAGGTATAAGTCTGACCGTCGGCAATTCTCCCATAGTGCTAAATGGCTGGATATCGGATCTTCAAACTTCGCCTAAAACAGATCTGTTTGTATCAGCGAAGGCCCAGGCCCAGGATTTCAAGCCATTATTTGAAAATACGGCTGTAGCCGGATATGTCCAATCATGGGTAGGTTCCGTCATTGATGCGCACGGCGGGATATCCGTCACCATGGATGTAAAAGGTTTTCTGAAGAGTCCTATTATGAAGGGGCGTGTGGATCTAGAAGAATTTCAGTGTCGTTTTTCACAATTTCCGCTGCCAATCCGGAAAATGAATGGCTCATTAAGGTTCAGAGGGTCGGGAGTCAGTTTCAATGGGCTGAAAGGTACATTAGGTGATAGTTCCGGAGAAATCACCGGCAGCCTCTCTCCGGAAAATTTGGACATAACTGCCGATCTTCATGTGGCGCCCGCGGATTTGAAAAAGCTGAATATCCTTCATTCTGAAATCAATATCTCAGGTACCGCACCGGTTTCATTAAGCCTTAAGGGGCGTGGTCCGTCAGTGAATTTTTCTTCACGGGTCGACTTGAAAGGCAATGGAGTGCGGATTGGCTCTGTTATTAAAAAGAACCCTGGAGTTCCTCTGGAACTGGATGCCTCGGGTGTTTCCGACCTCGAAGCCACAACAATAGACCAAGCATATTTGATTCTAGAAGGCACGCGCATATCTGCCAAAGGTAAGATAGCAAGAGACGGGAAGATGATATTTAACGTAAATCTCCCGCCCAAAGGTATCCCAACGAATGCTCTTATTCATTTATCGGAGCCAAGTTTAGAACTTCAACCCGGAGGCAGAATTGAAGGAGATGTTATGGTCAAGATCTGGGATGAAAAAATCCCGGATCTTCAAATTGAATCGAATCTTCTCCTGAATCACGTTTCGTTGCGCATTCCAGGTTTTCATAAACGAATGGAAGGTACGACCGGCAATCTTCGTATTCGAGGAAGATCCCTGAATGCCGTGATCGACCGGGCTAAGATAGGCAGTACTGAACTATCAGGGACTATCGTCATAACGGATTTTGACAATCCGAAAGTAGAAATAGTTTTAGAATCTCCATTCGTAGATACCACGGATTTCACAGCTCCGCTTGGATATGTCAGCAACGTCACCTGGGGTGAGTGGATGCGAGCCAACCCTTCAATCAGGTTCTTGGCACGAAGTCGAGGCGGGGCTAACATCAAAATCGCTAAGGGCAAGACACCAAGTCGAGCTTTTTCGAATTTTCACGCTTATTTTGAGGGGTCAAATGGGCTGGTCAAGGTGCCAAAATGGCAGATGACCTTTGCTGATGGAGTTCTACATGGGACTGCGATCTTTGATATAAGGGCAAGCACCAGAGTTCCTCTCTCGCTGGACATAAGGGGTGATGATCTCAGAATGGAAAGAATGCTGACCTCTGACCCTGACCGGGTACGTATTGAGGGCGAAGTCGCAGCGGAAGGACATATGGAGTGGAAAACCAGCACTAAACGTGAAAATCAAGGGATCTATAAAATGGGCAAGATTGAAGTGCAAGTTCAGCATGGAATTTTGACCCAGCAATTCGATATTCCCTCTAAAATTTCCGCAGCTCTCAACTTCGGTTCACTGGTGAGAGGGCGTTTTCCTGATATTTTTGCCCGAGGCCTTCCCTTTCGGCGGCTGACTTGGGCCATGGAAGCATTCGACAGCAAATGGAAAATCACAGATTTGAAATTACATGCTGATTCCACCAATATAGATGGATTTGGCATGTACTTTGATGATCAAGATAGAGTGGACCTGAAGCTGGACGTTTCGCCCCTGGTCGGACTTGATACCATTGTTTCAGGAATTTTAGGCAACTCGCTAATAAAAAATGGTAAGACGCTCACTTTTCCATTCAGGGTAAGAGGACTGTCAAATTCACTTGACGTGCGACTCGAACCCTTTGAAACCGTCAGATCGGCTGAGCATTGAGCAATCCCGTTTCAATATGATCCGAGAACAAAAATTCTCCTTCGGCGAAAATTGGCAGAGATTTCTGGAAAGTCTTGACCAGGACAGAATCAAAATAGCCGCGCAGTCATTAATTGAATTTTTGGATATACCGGATTTACACGGTAAGAGCTTCCTTGATATTGGCTGTGGCAGCGGTCTTTTTTCTTATGCAGCCTTTCAACTCGGGGCAGAAAGAATCGTCAGTTTTGACGTTGATTCCTTTAGCGTGCAGTGTTGTAAACACCTGCACAATCTGGCAGACAGTCCTGCAAAATGGGAAATTTTTGAGGGCTCGGTTCTGGAAAAACCTTTTATCAGCTCACTGGGGAATTTTGACATAGTTTATTCTTGGGGAGTACTGCACCACACAGGGAAGATGTGGGAATCCATATTGAATTCGTGTGGACTGGTGGCGCCCGATGGTTATTATTACATAGCCTTATACAACAAAATCATTTCGAGAAACGGATCCCCGGCGTGGATCCACAAGTTCTGGCTATCCGTCAAGAAGATGTATAATGCCTATCCCGTGCTGGGCCGGTTTGTGCTGGAACCTGCGGCCATGGGCGCGTATCTGTTAATGGTAATGGCACGATTGGAGAATCCGGGTACCCATGTGAAAAATTACAGATCTCATAGAGGCATGAGATGGCGCACCGACGCGACGGACTGGATTGGTGGTTATCCTTATGAGTTTGCAACCGTAGAAGAGGTCTTCAAATTCGTGAGAAAGAATTTTCCGGATTTTGTTTTAACAAACATAAAGACCACCAGCGGCCGTGGATTAAATTGGTATGCGTTTCAGAAAAAGGTTTAACGTCAATTTATTATAAAATGCCACCCTGCTGTGCTCAGTTGTTTGCTGCAATAAAGCTGGGGCGTACCTTCACAGCAATTGCGATTCTGGCCATCTTCATTCGAATCTCCTTTTCTCGACTTATTGTAATTCTTACTATTGAATTACATCGCTGCACGGAATTTCCCGCGGAAACTCTATTTTTGATTGAAGTCAATTTGAGCGGGGTCGGCACAACGGCAAGGACCACGGTGCATGCCTGGGCCGAAGCCCATAGCAGTTCGATTTCTTAAAAAATTCAAGAAAGCGTCTCGTTTTTCGACAGGAAGAGCAGCCATTACCTTGCTTATTCTCTTGGCGGCCTCTCCTTCCATTTGTCCTGACAGCGCTGTTAATTCCCCGAGTTTTTTCTCGGCCACACCAGGTTCTCCAGGATTCTTCGCCAATAATTCCAAGACCTCTAATTTTTTCTCAATAATTTTCTGCCTGAGGTCCATTACCATTTTCGGTGGACCGTTTTGCATGCAACAGCGCCCAATAAGCTTGAAATCCGCATCTGTGAGGCGAGATTCTGTATCCGGCATATCCAACGGCCTATGTTCATTTCCGAAGAAATGCCAGCCCAAAGTAGCTGCAACAGCCAAGTTCAAAATGAGAGAAAATATAAAAATTGTGAAAAAAAGAATTTTTTTCATTGACTGTTCCCCTCTGGGATAACGTCTATCAATAAATCCCCCAGAGATTCTCCTGTATCCGGCATTATCGCCTGGACAATGGTGTTCTGCCTGTCGGACAAAAGGATATCACTTACAGAGCGCCCCGCCAGATTCCCCAGACCGATAGCCAAAAGCGCTATCATTGCCATGATGGGCGCCTGCCGCCATATGATGGCCAGACCCTTATCAAATTCTCTGTTCCTTGCAGCCGAGATCCGCTCTTTGATTCTCGTGGGCAAATTTGATGGCATCGCCACATCTTTAGCACTGGCCTTCAAATCAACGTTCAGCGCAAGCATACCATCATAAACCATCCGGCAGCTTTCACATGTTGCGACATGTCTAACCAATTCTTCCGATGCAGGCGGCTGCAACTCGCCATCCAGCAACATCGAAATCTGGTTTTCACGTTCACGGCAATCCATCGAAAACCCTCCGTATACTGATACAACGCAAGAATCGAAATCCCGCGAAGAAAGCGCGATTTCCCGAATTTAAGGTCGGAATGCAAATGAATTCGTTTTTAACCGTTTTAATAGCCATTTTGAGCGCTAATCCTTAACAATTTCCAAGATGGTTTTCCGAGCCCTGAAGATCAATGACTCCACGGCGGAGGCCGAAGTTTGCATGATTATGGCAATTTCTTCATAGCTCATATTTTCCTGGGCTTTTAACAGCAATGCCGTCCTCTGCCTCTCCGGAATCTTCTTTAATGCGGCTGTTACACGGCTGAATTCCTGTTTAATCGAAAGCAAGCTTTCAGCATCTGTTGTCGACATATGATTCGTCGGAGATCCCCAATCGCCACCTTCAATTTCTTGTTCAGCAAACAGCCGTACCGCCTTTCTTTTGAGAGAACTGAAGACATTGATACTCTGATTACGGGCTATAGTGAGCAGCCATGTTTTGAACGAAGCTTTTGAGGGAGAAAATCGATCAATATATTTGAAAACTTTCAAAAAAGTTTCTTGGACAATATCTTCAACCTCGTGCACAGATCCGCTGATAGCCCGAGCCTGGCGATAGACCATGTCTGAATGGCGATCCACTAATTCATTGAAAGCGAATTCGGAGCCGTTTTGAACCCTTTGAACGAGTTCCTCATCAGTTAAGTTAGGTGAGTCGTTCATTTTGTTAGTTGAAAGCTTCAAGGGGCGCGTAGCCGATGATTAAGAATGTTCTACGGCCAAATGTCTCGGCGGCACTACGAAACGGATAAAAAGAGCCGAGCACAAACAAAACAGTCCAAGATAGGTAAAGATGGCATGAAAATTTCCGTTTGTCGCGTCCAGCACGTATCCGCTCACCGATGGGCCAATGAACCCGGCTACAAAACCATAGGCCGTAAAGACAAGACCGAAAATAGCTCCAAAATGCTTCACTCCGAAGCAATCCATAGCCAAAGGCGCGGAAACCGCAAAGAGAGCTCCGAAGCCGAACCCGATAATCGCGGCCAAAATCGCTAAACCGGTCAAACCGCCAATAAAAGGTAAGCACAAGTATGCCGCGCCTGCCGCAAAAAAAGTAAAGCTCATTGTGGAATTACGGCCTATTATGTCGGACAGGTACCCTGTGATCAGCCTACTGAGGCCATTTGTAAGATTAAACGCAGTCAGAATAACTACTGCAGATTCCAGATCAAATCCTCGTGACAGCCCGAATGTGGTTGACAGCGTCACCATAGCGATGCCTGCAGCGCCTTGCAATGCCCACGTCAACCAAAGAAACCAAAAACTGCTTGTACGCAGACTCTGCTTGACCGTCATCGAATTATCCGTATCCGGAAGGGCACTCACTGTTTGGCCGGTCGATAAGGACTGAATCGTAGCTACTCTTTCCGGAACCTCGGTGAATTGCGCAGCTATCAGCCCGACCACGAGGCCAATTATGCCCAGGTAAATGTTCATTTCCACGTAACCTATCGCCTGCAGCATAAAGCCGAATATGGGAGCCATGATCGCCGCGGAAAGGCCGAAGGTCAAGTTCACGATCCCGGAAACGAGGCCTCTTCGCATCGGAAACCACCGTTGGACCGTCGTTAATGCCGGGATATAAACGAAAGCCGACGCCATACCAACCAAGAAAGCCCAAGCGTAGACCATCCAAAGACTAGAAGCATGCGCCACAAATATCACGTCCAGCCCACATATTATCGCGCCAATGGACACCATAGCCCGGGTCCCGAACTTTTCCTGCCAGCGGCCGACGAAAAACATGAAAATCCCGACAGCTGCAAGCACAAAAAAAAGAATGTTCCCGATGGCTCCTCGTCCCACATGTAAGTTGTTTTGCCAGTACGAGGCCATGACTCCGGGAAAACCGAAAATAAATGCTCCAGGCCAAAAAATTGCCAATGAACTCCCCGCAAGTGCCAGAATTCCTCGTTTGGTGTTCGTCATGAGCATCTCCTGATTGGATATGTGGTTTAATTCAGAGCGAAAGCGCTTCGGCGGCTGGGCGGATCATAAGCTATTCCATTGATCTTTAAGGTACGTCCATCCACTTCTGATCTTGCGCCAAGAATTTTTTCTACGAGCCACAGATTTGCCTTCACATGTTCTGAAATATGAGGAACTGTGTATTCGGTTAAACCTTTGGCTAAAGCTGCAAAGAGAATTAACTGATCGGCCAGATGTCTATCCGTGCAAGCCCCGGTATCCAGGTCCTCAATGAGTGAGGCCGCGACAAAATCGGCTATCGCTTCGGATCTCCGGCCCCGTTTGCCTGCCTGATCAGCGCCTAAAAAGCAAGCGGTTTCGGATTGTGCCCAAATAGTCAGTGCTGCCCCCTTCTGAGCTGCCGTGAAATCTTCCATTACTTCCAAATCGGAATCGTAGCCCCGTTTACGCAACACTTGAGCACATCGGTCAGCCAATCTTTGGGCAACCCTTTGGTCGCTGAGGTTAGAAGCCAACGCAATCCCTTGAATTTTAGCCACCTTACCCTGATGAGTCATGCTTAACGGTTTCAAGAAGCCACCCAGAGGCGCAATTTCCGCTATCATGATACCCCCGCCTTTTGGAACGTATCCAGGCCTCTCCAGGGATAGATTTATATCAGCTCCCATTCGTCTAAGAAGTGGGACCAGGACCTCTTGCAAGTGAAAAAAACTCGGAGCAAAATCCTGAAACAAGCCTCCGGTAATTGTAAATCGGCTGGGCCTCGTGCCAAAGAGAGCAGGCGCAATCAGTGCAAATGCCAACATCGTTGCGGAACCGGCCGTTCCAATATCAAAGAAGAACTCTCCGCCATTAAGATTCTTTCCGGGAAAATAAGTTATCTCCTGAGAATCCAGGTTAGCACCTTCAACGCTTCCTTCGGAAAACGTACAGCAAGCCTTCACTGCAAGAAGATGTTGGGATCTAAGTCCTGGTTTAGGACGTTTGGCCCGAATATTAATCATGTGGATCGGTTCACGCATTACTGTGGCGAGGGCTACCGCGTATCTCAGTAGGGTGCCGCTTCCGGACAGCGTTGAGCCGTCAATTTCAATCATGAGCATGCCCGTTTCTTTTCGGCCATAAATACTTTTTCCCAGCTATCAGTCGTTCCCTGTTGGGGGTTCCACACGATCGGCTCCATCGTAGCTCGTTTTATTTACCTTATTTCACTGGAAACACCATCTATGCTCCTCAGGGCATTGCGGTTGGGATGGTTGTTGGGCGCTTTCCTTTCATGAAAAGGGTTTCTTTTCGCAGACCGGGTGAGATGGACTTTGATTTTGACGCTTATGATGCGACTCTGATATGTCCATTTTTGCCGTAAGTCAATGAGATTGAAAAGGGGACGATCAACCATGCTGAGTAAATCAGCCAAAGAAGTTGCTGATAACCGTGGTTTATGTCTATGAAGCTTGGGAGATCGAAGAGGATCGTAAAGATCTTTAGCTGACACATAGCAGGAAAATCAGTAACATCATGCCAGTTCCAAAACCTCTCGATTCTACTTATTCAACTATTGAAGGAGCCTGTTACCATTTATGACATTCACAACCACTATAGAAGACCGCTATTTTGAGGATTACGTCCCTGGTGATGTCCATGAATTCGGCAGTATTGTTGCTGAGGAAGGTGAGATGATTGCCTTTGCTCGGCGCTTCGATCCCCAGCTGTTTCACACCGATCCGGTAGCGGCTAAACAATCGATATTCGGTGGTCTAATCGCAAGCGGTTGGTATACGGCCGGTTTGATGATGCGTCTTTACGTTGACCACTATCTTTCCCACATCGCAAGTTTGAGTTCTCCCGGTGTGGATGAGCTACGTTGGCTAAAACCTTTGCGCCCTGGCGATTCCATTTGGATCCGAATCACAGTTACCGATACTAAACGGTCCAACTCGAAACCCGATCGGGGCATTGTTCATTCATACATTGAGGTGCTGAATCAGCATGGTCAGATAATCATGACCATGAAAGCGACTAATTTTTTGGCCTGTAGGGAAATGCCGTAATGGTTTGTTCGTCCTCCGACAGAACCATTTTTGCGGCATTCCCCCCAACCTATTTTGGGACAAAAGATATATTCAGCTGTGACCAAGTTTCTCGGCGGATAAGGCCGTTGCCATGATCCACCGTCGTTATTTTTCATCTATAGGGCAGATCTGGCGCATTTCAAACCACGACTGGTTTGCAAATTATTTCTTTTACAAACAGGCCCAGGAAATCGCTGCTATTAGCCGGTCGGAGCACAAGGGCAGTATCTGCTCCCTTGGACGTTCCCGCCACAGTGATGACGTCTTGGTCAGTCCTGATTAGTCCGGCATCAGCAGCCATAAGAGCCAATTCCACTCCAACCTTGGTCCCATTGCCGAAAAGTCGCAGGGTGTAGGCGATTATTTCATCCACCTGATAAGTATTGAGTTTTTTCCTGATTCCTCGACCGACACCACCAAGAGCATGTTGAGCTGTAAGCACAGGCACCCCTTTGGAGATTAAGTCCTGTCGCACTTCCGGGGGCATCTCCTGACTATTTGGCTCTTTGAAACCCGCGACATGGCTTACTGCGATTATCTTTGTTTCAGGCTTCAAGATTTCGCGAGCTTTGAGAGCAGTTTGGCCGCTCACGGATGCCACCAACACTGCTTGGACATTGAACTGTTCTAATCTCCGGCGCACACATTCAAGGACCTTCCCCGTGTTGGAAGGTCCGGGTTTGGTGAAATAAACAGCCGGAATCTCATGAAAAGCCGAGGCGTCCGTCGAGACCTCTCCCTTGGGTTTCTCCACAACTTTCCCACCCGGACGATCCTGGGCCAGTACGAATCCAGGGTTCACTAGTGGACTGGCGGCCACGGTTGCGACTGTGGCAACCAGGCCGGACTTGAGGAATTCCCTTCTGTCTGCTTTTCGAGACATAAATCACTCCAGATCTGATTTTACGCAGAATTTGCTCAAAATTCCGCGACTGCCGCGCACCCAAATTTAATGCACCCTGACTATCTTCCGGTTGGTACTATAAGGCAGTGCATA
Organism: Desulfomonilaceae bacterium; assembly: GCA_052144015.1. Lineage (GTDB taxonomy): Bacteria > Desulfobacterota > Desulfomonilia > Desulfomonilales > Desulfomonilaceae > DATJPW01. The sequence continues at coordinate 9,799 of JBKQRG010000098.1, read as the reverse complement.
ACGGTCCAAAAGGCAGACGGCAGTAACCCATACTCGTCGACGGCTATCACCTTTTCTGAGCGTAGTCAACATCATGTACTCATTCAAACACAACTTGCTCGCCATAGTTACCCTTCAGTACAGGCGGCCAAAGAATGTCATTGCGAGCGCAGCGAAGCAATCTCGTGGCTTTGGGGATAGCTTCGTCGTTTTACTCCTAACAAAACTCTTTATAATACAGCCGTTCGATCTATCACGATTCTGGTAGACTTGGCGCCAGGACAGCCGTCGATGCTTTGAGTACCATGCCCGGCATGAGCAAAGTCAGCGTATCTGGGTGTTCCAAGGCTTGGCCTGGATCGGCAAAGCTCGTTCGGAGCAGGTCCCACCATTCTAGCAGGTGCACACGGATCATCCTCGGAAAAGCATCGCGTACGATTTGTCGCTTAATCCTATCGCCATCGAGCAGTCCGTTAAAAAACCACGAAGGCCGCAAGTAAAATAATAGCTCGCTCAACTTGACGGCCATCATCAGCATACGAGGGGAAAAATGGGCAGGTTGAATAACCGGTTGGCGGAAATCCCATTTGCGTTGATTGAGTTGGACGACTCGACGTGGGTCTATAGCCCGACCTTCGGTCGTCCAACTGAGCGGTGTCATATGTAGTGCATTGTAAAAATCTGGAGATATGCCCTGCAGTTGTCGCAATGTCTTCCACACAGAACCCCAGGATTCATCCTGAAGTCCGTACATTATGTTCACAATGCTCAGAATATTGTGGTCCCGGAGTAGACGCACAGCTTGAGATGTGATTTCGTACCCGTTGTTCTTGCTAATACGTTTCAGCACTACGTCATCGAGGGACTCTACTCCCATCCCCACACAAATGATCCCCGCCCGATAATACAGCTCAATTCGGTCGGCATCCCGTACTATGTGTTCGGCACACATAGTACACACGATCTGGATGCCTACGTTGCGGGCGGCAATGCTCTCAAGCAGAGCGAAAAAAATCTGCTGATCGCATCCCCAGTTCTCATCAGCAATCCAGACCATCCGTACATCGTGTTGCTCCTGAAGATATTGGAGCTCATCTACGAACCCTTCAATGCTACGATGGCGCCAGCGTTTCCAAAACGCCCATTGACCGCAATACGTGCAAGTATGTGGACAGCCACGAGAAAACCCAACAACCGCTGAGCGACCTCCGATGTGATTGTTGGGATAAAGCGACCACTTGACCAATTCCCATGCCGTACGGAACTTATCCAGGCATTGAATCGGCTGGCGGGGCGAGTTTATGACAACATCATCCTTTGAGCGCCAAGTAAGTCCTTCCACCATACCAAGATCCCGTTTACCGTCTCGAAGTGATATCAGCAGCTCACGGGTTGTCACTTCCCCTTCGCCGTAAACTATAAAATCCACAGCCGGCTGACTGTGCATAAGCTCCCGGCACGCATACGTGGGATACACACCTCCGTACACAATAATCAGCCGTGGCACTGCTGCTCTGATGGACGCTATCAACTCTAGAGCAACCGGATTAGCAGGCATGGAGCCGGAATGTCCCACAAGCACAATGTCTGCACCCAGGTCCCGTAATCGAGCGATGATATGTTGGTAGGACAGATGGCCGGCATCAGCATCGAGCAATTCAACATTGAACCCGGCATCCAATAAAGGGCCTGCGACTCTTAATAAGCCAAGCGGCGGCAGGTAACCGTGACCGATCTCGTTGACCAAGAAGTGAACCGGTGGAACAACACAGACGATTTTCATGGTGTTGCTTCTGAACGACTTACGGTGTCATCACGCCATTTGGGTCCGCAGACCCCGGCAACTTTATCAAAGTCTTTTCTGTGCTTTAAAACCAATATTTGCATATTCCTGTAGCGCATCGAACCTTGGAATTGACATTTTCAGATCGAAAGCCCCCCTATAGTTCAGGAAAAACGAAGATATCATGTTCAACAATGTAAGAGTAATGCTGCTCAGTACCAGGGATTGTGCAGCCGATGTTGTCCCATATCGGAAGACCAACAGGATATTTGGAGAAGCAACGATCTTCAAGCAAACTGCTTCATTACTAAGCCGGTGATATGGAACAATTTTGCAAGACTCTGGGGTCCAGGGGAGATTTTTTGGTTTGCTTTGGTAAAAGGCATTATTATCTCAGCTGCATTTTAGAGATCCGTCAAAGGCATGCCGATGCCAAGAAGCCGATGCCAAGAAGCGTTTGGGTAGCCAGATTGGTGGTCAGATTAGCGCCAAGAACCGAAACCATGGCGCCTTCGTCGTGCACATGCATCCAAGACCAAAGCATTGGTTTCCAGGCCACTGCAAGCGTCAAGAGAGAGACAAGGCAATGTCTAGGTATCCACTGGAAAACCACCGAGACGACTATCCAAAGGTACGTCGCTCCCATGAGAATTGTGTAGAGCCTTCCAGCCGTCTCCTTGCCAAAAACAATGACAAGGTTTCTGCGCCCTCCTCTGGCGTCAGCTGCGAAATCGGGGAACTCGCACAGGAGGAGCAAATTAAACGTCAGAAGCCCCGCTGATATGCCGGCCACCAGAGCGCTGGTAGAGTAATATCCAGTCTGAACGAAGGACGCCCCCATAACAGGAAGCAAACCGAGCCCCAAGCCTGCGATTGCTTCCCCTAGCATGTTTCGCTGCAAAAAATCGTTGTACGAATAGACCGCAAACGCCCCCACAAATATTATTGGAAAGAGAGAAATATCGGTCAGCCAGACAAATATCAGACCTATACAGATCGCCGTCACAAGGCAAACGATTCCTGATGCGTACACCGCAGGAGCGGAAAGTGTCCCTGAAGTCAGCATTCCGCTACCCCCGCTGAATGGTGTAGGCGAAGTGTGGAAGTCTATGCCGGTACGAAAATCGGAGTACTCGTCGAGCAAATGGAGACTCGCCTGAAAGAGGACCAGGCCCACCGTTGCCAGAATGCACCGCCACAGCTGAAACATTCCTTCAGCCCAAGCCACGGACGTTCCCAGAAAAATCACGACTACCGAAACGCTCAACAATGGCGCTCGGATTGCTTTCAACCAGTAAGAAATCCTCTTCATCGCTCCTCGCCATTTCGGGGTCTTTAGGCCGGTAACTTGTCATTGGCCGCTCCCTCTGACCCACACAAGATCACCTTCGGCGCAAACAAATGTGTAAAGGTAAAAACATAGATTGAGCGCATAATACTCGATTGTTTGCCAACGGAGAAGGGGAAAACCCTGAAATGCCTCCAGGGCTTGGTGTAATCAATTCTGGGCGATTTTTATAACTAGACCGGGGGAAAAGGAAGGGGGGCGCCGAGGACAGACACCTTTAGTTTGAGATCGCAATTTTCTCTTCAAACAACAACGATCCAAAGGGGTCCAAGAAAGTGTCGAAATTTCTTTCGATACCATACAGCCCACCCCTAAACTTTATCAGTCGCATAGGGGAAAAAGCCGTGCGAGCCTCCTCTCTTATCTTTCTTTTTTGCTAACATCGTCTTCTCCTATCATCACTACGATGTTTTTTTGTCTTTCATCTTTACCCTTCTCACACCGATGACGCGAAGGCCTGTTTTCATGGACGTTTCCTTTGTGGAATGTCTGCTGAGCGCAACAGCCACGGCCTCAGCAACCGCGCAAGTGTAGGCATGACGCCCCAGGCGAGAACCAGAACAACAAGAAAAGTCACAAAGCCGGTGGCCAAGAAGGAGGGCCAGCTGGAAAGCTGGCGTCCAACCAAATTAGACACCACATACACCGTCGGCCAAACGCCCAACCAAGTAACAAGGGCCATTTTCCAGCGAGGAGGGTGATGAATTATTGATGGGTCATAAAAGAATGCCTCCAATCCGTGGAGTTCGCGACGTGAATAGTCTTCTTCAACATACGGCTTCATAGCCTGCTGCAACTGGGTGAACTTATCAGACTCGTAGAAGTCCTTTCGGTCTCGTTCACTTGCAAAGGACCGAAGGATTCCGTAGGTACGGCTCTCCGACCCAGGCATAGGTCGAAGAAGCAAAGCTCCCTCCGTTGCTGTATCTCTCAACGCATCAGGAAAGAAGGCGAGAACCGCTTTTTCGAAGTCTTCTTCACAACCCGGTTTAACTGTGCGTGTGGTCGCAACATGTATTGGCCTGTCCATCGTTAACCCATCCAGTGAGCAATTTCTTTACAGCCACCAGCCGTTTGGCTCACGTCAATTTCTGCCACAGAACCAAAATTCTGAAGATCTGTCTCGACAATACCGATGACGGTAATCTGTCGTGTATCAAATAGGTTGATCATAGTATAGAGTTTGCTCGACGTTCCAAATTCAACCGTGTGAAACCAGGCTTTGCGAAAGTCTTCATAGGTCTTACCTTATTTGAGCTTCCGCGTGCTAATGGCTACTCTAATCATGATCGCCTCCGCGCGTCCCGCAACGGTTGCCGTGTCACAGATTTGTGACGACGGGGAATATGACCCTATTACCGAGCTTGTCAAGTTTTGATTAGGTGGAATCGATGAATTGGCACATCTTGGGAATGACCTCTATACCCAGGAGCGTGGGGTCATCAGTCCTTGTTCTGGTAAAAGTCTACAGCGTACGAAGCTGCATTCAAATTGGCAGGTTTAACCACTTTGAATTCACCCAGGGTGTTGTGAACCGTGTTGCCCTTATGCACCCATTCGTCTAAGCCGCCTTCGAGGCTGACCACATTCTTATAACCCGCTTTTTTCAAAGCCTTTGTCACCAACCCCGCTCGATGGCCCTTCTTGCAATATACGACGATTTCAGCATTTGGATCCGGCAATGTCCGGACAAGCAGAAATTCCACGATGCCGCGCTCAACGCACGCAGAGCCCTTTATGTGAGCTGCATCATATTCTGCCTTTGTTCGGACATCCAATAAGACAAGCTTGTTGTTCTTCTTGATTCTCTCTTTCATTTCGTCAATGCCTATGCAACTCACGCCTTCATGCGCGTCTTTGATAAGCTGTTCAATCGTCTTGAGTCCGTTGCCTTCATCCGCTTTCACAGTTTGCATCGCAACACACTGAAAGCACAATAGTATCACGACGACACTTATGGTTGCCCAATTTTCCATAGAACCCTCCTGCTGGCTGAAAAAGCCAGTCTTGTCTCTACGATGTTCAAGTGGCCTCCGAATCCTGCGAAGCCCAACAAGAATAACTCGGTCTCGAAATCGGAATTGATTATTAATTGATCACCAAAACCGAGTCAAACGAATAAAATCAGTCGTTGTGATCGAAAATTGTGAACACAAAGTACGGAACAATGCAAAGTGGGCTTCCTGCGGGATGAACGAAAAAGCAAGATTTTGAGTGCGTTGATGGACACCGCGCCGTTTGCACTAGCACAGGCACGGGTCAATAGCTTTGATTCTCACAAGGCGGGAAGGGGAGGCAAATCGGGTTTGTAGGAACCAACAGCGAGCTATCACCTGGCATACCTGAGTCGGCCTGAGTTTGTCACCGGAGAAATACTAGACCTGTCCGAGACAACACCTTCTGAAAATATCCGGAGAAACCGCGAGCGACAACGTCTTTCATAGTCTTACTCTCCCCGCATCATCTCCGATCAAGGCTCTTGCAATATCCATGAATGCCCGCAACGAGGGCGAAAGCCATTTCTTTTTGTGCCATATCATCAGGACGGCCGTTTCCATTTGCGGGTCCTCCCATTGCAGAATCGACAGCTCTCCTCGATCAATTTCTGCCCGCACCGTAATTTCCGGAATCATTGCAACTCCGCTGCTTCTTGTAAGACATGCCTTCAGCATTTCAATGCTGCTGAATTCCAGCATAGCCCGCGGCTTCACCCTGGCTTCCGTCAACATCTGTTCGAACATCATTCGGTACCCGCAATCCGCTTTAGGAACAAAAATAGCCTCACCCGCCAGTTCTCCAATGGAAACCTTCGACTTGTGGGCAAGATGGTGCCCTACATTAGATACCATGAGCAGGCGTGGGAAGCTCAGCGGCTCCGCTACAAGACTGGGTGAATTAATAGATTCAGCCAGCAAGAAAGCCAGATCAATGACACCGGTCTGAAGTTCATGCTCCAGGCTGTGAAAAGCACAAGTATCGAAATTGAGACTCACGCCTGGAAAGCGACGCCGATACTCAGCCAGAACTTCTGGGAGATAGCTGTTGCCGATGCTCTGTGGGGCCCTAATGGTCAATGATCCCTGAGATTGAGTTCTACCTTTAACCTCTGACAGGGTTTCAGCTTCTATATCGAGCATCTTCCGGGCATATTGGGAAAGATGTTCTCCAGCCTCCGTGAGAATCACGCGTTTTCCCAATCTATCGAACAACTTGACGTCAAGATCTTCTTCCAGGCACTTTATCTGGGCCGATATGGTTGATTGGGCATAGTTCAGCACTTCCGCTGCCCGGTTGAAACTCAAGAGTGTGGCCACGGTTTGAAACGTCTTCAATTGACGTAGTTCCATGTCGGATTTCCGTTCGAAAAAACCGATTGAGATGCTGAAAATAAGTCGTTTAACGCGACTATTGTGATTGGTTATACCCGGGTACATCGGTTGATAGCAAGTGAAAGGTTCCCGCAATCGCACCGTTAACCTGGATCAGCCAATTTCAAAAAGCTGATTCGTTCCTTTTGCTGCCGACACTAAGAGGCGTTTCGTCCAAACAGATCATCACTCACACTAATGAGGTTTTCTGTCGTGGCAAAGGCATTAGTCATTCCGGTGCCGTCGTGGTCCTAGTTGCCAACGGTTTTGTCAGCGGCAACCGAGCCGCGGATATGCTTGGAAGCTTAGGAGCATTATCGGTCACCTTCGGGTCGCCAAACGGTGCGGAAAAATACGGAAAGTCTGTCCAAAAAGAAAAAAGGTCATGCAACAGCATGACCCTAACCAATTAAAATTACTGGCAGGCGGGAGAGGATTTGAACCTCCGATTCCTGACGTGTTAAGGCCTGACTCATGAGTTATGGCGCGGCAACACGCATGCAAATGGGTATTCAATTCTTGTTCTTGCTTCCTTCAAATACATACCTAGCCTATTTGAAAAGCCTCATTGGCGCACAGCGGGGAACAATTGACCGAAAATTGCCTTAATTGACAAAATCTTCCGTTGATTGGGAATAAAATGGCTAGAACAAGAGCCAAGAGCAAATGTGACCCCTCTTGCCCCCCTTTTGAATAGGACACCCGCAAATTGCCGCTCGATGGAGGGGTTAGGTTCCTGTCGCCGCAAACCGGACATTGGATCTCCTTACCAACACTGCGATGGCCGGCGGGAACGCCAACCAGAAACCTGAGGCAGGCATCAACACTACGCCGAACGTCGCCAGAGCTAACATGCTCCATCCGAGCGACTTTGGCAGCACACCCGACGACGACCTTTCAAGCGCGGACACCGCCAGCCCAGTAATGAAGACCACTAGACCAAACAGCACGGACCACACAACTGCTCTGACCATTGGGTCGGTTCCTACAGTGTTGAACACGCCGCGTTGCATTACGGACAGAAGGACATTGCCATGCATGACTACGTCATACAGCGTATGAATGATTGAAGTGCCAATCAACCAGCGACCTATCCAGGGCCTCATCTGTTATCTCCTGTGTGGAATCTAACGTTTTAGCTAACCGGCGCGGCGCTTTTGCCGCGTCCGCGGCATTTTCTTGTTAGCTCCTAATTTCCTAGCTTTTGTTCTGCTCAGCCAATTCCCTTTGGTAAGCTTTCCATCCGGGACACCATCCTGTATGCCACCTCCAGATTCGGACAATCAGTGAATTGGGTTTTCTCTCCGCATAATTCCGGAATTTGCAGCTTGCACATTTGGATTTCAACCCAGGATGATTGGTCTTCTCTTCAGTTGTCATGGCATTGCTCCTTGACCGAAGATCTTTTGAGGCTTGTTTGAGATGATCCGTGTTACTTTCAAAATCGCATACGGCAACAGTACCCGGCGTGATGGCACTTTTCTTCAGAAAACTGCGACGCGAAATTTTCCTTTCCGTGTGGTTTCTCCCCAGGTTTCGCTATAATACGGAATCATTTGCCCAAGTGGCTTCGATAGTTCTTCATCATGACGTCCCAGACTTGAAACTCACTCGCATCACGTCCAATCCTCCATGAGCAGCCCGAAGGCCTTCTTTCCTGCGATAAGCACACCCGTATACCCGCCTCCGGGATCGCCCCACGCGCTGGAGAGGTAGAGTCCTTTTATGGGTGTTCGATTGGAGATACGTGTCATGAACGAGTTATCCATACTTTGTTCCAAACCATATATCGCGCCGGCCGTGTTCAGGGTATAACGGACATTCGTCAGAGGCGTGGCTGATTCCTGTACCGTGATCATGGTTCTAAGTCCTGGAATCAGCTGCTCTTCAACGCGTCGAATCAGAGTCTCGCTGATTTCCCTCTTTCTCGCGTTATATTCCGTCTTCTTGCCGGCCCAATAATCCTGCTCGAAGCGCTTCCAGGGCTCATACCCATTAATGAAGGTTATGTTCAGGGTAGTGGTTCCGGGTGCTGAGAGCTCTTTGGAGATGTTGTTATAAATGCATACCCCGATATTGCTCTTGTCGGCGCGAGCTTCAAGACAATACTGATGGGCCTTTTCAGGATCTGGCTCGGCTCGCAGTGCAACGTGGGAATTCTTGACCGTATCGGTAATGTCTTTGTTCAGCCCAAGCCATACCTGGAAGGACGAAACGCTGGGCCTGAGAGTGCCAAGCCTCTGCCGGTAGTCCGAAGGCACGGGCGCCCTGGGAAGCATGTCTGAAAAAAGGCTCACGATGCTGCAGTTGGCAGCCACAGCCTTGGACGTCAGAGACTCGCCTTCGGACGTCTTCACTCCCATTGCCCGGCCGTCTTTGGTGAGCACCTGCGCCACCCGCGTGCCCAATCGAACCTGCCCACCTTTTGACTCGATCAGCTCAGTGACAGCGTTGCTGATGGCCTGGGAACCCCCGGCAGCATAAGAACCTCCGTACCGGAACAAGCCTCCGGCCGCGGTCATGTAAAAGAAGCCTGAAAGTTTACTCGGAGGAAGACCGAAGTATCCACAGAAGACCGACATCACAGATCTCAGCGAAGGATTGGTTGTATATTCATCCATGTAGTCGGCCAGGGTCTTCTTTCTCGCCGCCCACAGGCGCGGGAAGCGCAGCGGGAAGGAGACCTTCCTCAGAGTGGTCAACTCTCCTTCCTCAAAGAGCTTCTCCGTTTCCTCACTCACTCCCACAGCGTCAGCCATAAACGCCTGTACGCCCTTTTTCTCCTGTGGGAATTTCTCCATGAGGATCTCCTCGAAAGCCTTTGGATCGCCCGCAGGACAGGCGATGTCCAGCCCCGCGCCAATGACTCTAAACAGTTCACGGCACTTGTAGAACCTAACCTTCTTTAGAACCTCCAGGTCGTTCAGGATTGCTTTCCCTGTACCTCCCAGCACAGTCTGGTGTAAGGAAACGTCGAATGTGAAGCGGCCTTGATCGCGAGTAAAGGTGTGGGCGTATCCCCCTGAAACGTCATGGTGCTCCAGTACAAGGACCTTGAAACCTTGTTTTGCCATATATCCGGCAAAGGCCAGCCCTCCCAGCCCGGCGCCGATGACGATCGCGTCGTATTCTCCTTCCTCCGGACGCTGAGCTAGAGCAGGCGTTACTGCCGGCACGTGAAGCGCCGCGGCAGTGGCCCACAACGCAGAAGCTTTGAGGAAGACCCTCCTATTCAACAGATTGGAACTAAGAAAAGACATCGCAAACCTCCTTCGGCAAAGGCCGGACAAGAGTTTCTGGGGTAGGCGTTTTTGCAAAAAA
>JBKQRG010000097.1:0-47716 GCA_052144015.1 Desulfomonilaceae bacterium | reverse complement strand
GGCCACGGTCATCCTTCGTGGAATTTCAGCGCCAGGAAACCCAGTTCCGGCAGTGAGTGAAGTCAACTTTAACTGATAACCAAAATCGGGAATGCCCTTGACCGACATTTTTTCATATCGGAACTCTCAAACAATATTGTTCCGCAGAAAAGCCTTGACAGCTACGGCATCTTGGTGGTAACGAAATTGTTAACAATCCTGTAAACAAACCAAGGCGCTGAAGGGCAACCATGCTACGCACTGGGGATATCTACAAGATGCTTCGTGATGAGATCATCCAGGGAAAGCTCAACCGTGGCGAGCGTATCGTCGAAAACGATGTGCGCGAAGGACTTGGCTTGACTCGCGGATATGATCGTGTAGCGCTGAAGCTTCCCCGGATGGATGGTTTTGTGATCTTTAACCATGGCAGGGGCGCGATGGTTGCGAGGACATGCTACGGGGAGGCTAGAAATCGAAGAATTGTGGCTGGTTTAAAACTTGTTTGTGAACGGCCGCCTATTAATGATTCTGAAATAAAAGATCGACTGAGAAAGGATACGGTCACGTCCATGCCTAGTGTGAGGCCGAGGGTTGAAATCAACCTTGTGGCATCTGTTCGGCATGCGGAAGATTCCCAACTTGCGAGTGGCCTAATGGTTTCGCCCAGAATGAGGCCGGTGAATTCTCATAGGGTGAGAGAGGATTGCAGATGAGCATTTTGGAGAAGTTCCAGTTAAATGGGAAAACGGCGATTGTCACGGGAGGAAGGAAGGGACTTGGGCTCAAAATGGCCGAAGGGCTGGCTCAGGCAGGTTCGAACGTTGTTCTCTGTTCTCGGAAGATTGATGACTGCAGGGCCGCCGTTGAGCGACTGGCTCAGACAGGGGTAGAAATTTTGATCGTACCCTTCGACATTAGAATTCCGGACCAGATTCAGGGTGTCGTCAATGCCGCATGTGATCGTTTCGGAAGAATCGATATCCTGGTCAACAATTCCGGTGCCAGTTGGGGCGCTCCCGTCGAAGACTACCCACTGGACGGGTGGAATAAAGTGATAGAAACCAACCTTACCGGAACGTTTATGTTTACGAAGGCAGTTGGGCGAGTGATGATCGAGCAGAAGGAAGGATCGATTATAAACATCGCTTCTTTAATGGGGATCTTGGGAATGGAAGCCGAGGTGGTGGATGCGATTGCCTACAGCGCCAGCAAGGGGGCTGTCATCACGATGACAAAGGACTTGGCTGCGAAATGGGCTCGGCACAACATTCGGGTCAATGCGATTGTCCCTGGCTGGATCCCGACGAACATGAGTTCTGAGGTTCTGGACAAGAGCAGACAAAGGATGCTGGACCACATTCCCATGAATCGATTTGGAGATGGAGAGGACCTACAGGGTGCTGTGGTCTACCTTGCATCCCCCGCCGCCGAGTATGTGACGGGTATTGTGATCCCGGTTGACGGTGGATACCTCACCATATGACAGATATGTCATCGCTCTTTGACCGACTTATACGAATCCGTTTTCAAGAAAGTGCCAAGGAAACCGGCAAACCAGTGATTCGTAGGAGTTTCTTGAAGGGGGCTCGGGAGAAACTTCCTTGCAAAGAAGTTTCTCCCGGATTTCACTTCTCTGAAAGCACATTGTTATTAGATGCGGCTCACGTGTCGACAACTTATCGGTAATGCCGGTAATTCTGCTTCGATCGAGACCTTGATTCCAATAAAAGGAACACGCTGATGAGAACAGTTGTTATTGCCAGTAGCGCAAGAACGCCCATTGGGAACTTCTTGGGTTCCTTGGGCGGCTATAATCCTGTAGACTTGGGGGTCATCGCCTTGAAAGGCGCTATCGAGAAGATTGGCCTTGATGCTGCCTTGATCCAGGAAGTTGTCGCCGGCCAGTGCAACCAGTCCTCTTCGCCGGGAAACAGCGCCAGACATGTCGCCTTGAATGCCGGTTGTGCAGTGGAATCTGCAGCATTTACAGTACACCAACAATGTGCCTCATCGATGCGGGCTGCAGAGCTTTTGTCACAGGAGATCGCATTAGGAAAGATCGATGTCGGTGCTGCAGTCGGCATCGAGAGTATGTCCAATACCCCCTATTATTTCTACGGTGCCCGCAAAGGGTACCGTTTGGGTCAAGGTGAGCAGATAGTGGACGGGCTCATGAAGGGCGGAATCTTCTGTGAGTTCGTAGGATATCACATGGGTATAACCGCCGAAAATATCGCGGACATGTATGGGATCACCCGCGAGGAACAGGATGAATTTGCTTTGATGAGCCATCAGCGGGCCTGCCATGCGATCCAAAATGACTACTTCAAGGAAGAGATTATTCCGGTTGAGATCAAGGACCGGAAGGGCACGTCAATCTTCGATACCGATGAGCATCCACTAGCCGACACCAGTCTTGAATCCCTGGGCAAACTGCGACCGGCATTCAAGACCGGCGGAACCGTTACGGCGGGTAATGCATCAGGTCTCAATGACGGCGGCTCTGCGCTCATCATGATGGCTGAGGAAACAGCAAGTCGGTTGGATATTAAGCCGCTGGCGCGAGTTGTTGCTTCTGCTCCCGGTTCGGTTGAACCTCGGATTATGGGAATGGGCGTTGTGCCCGCAGTTCGCAAAGTTCTTGAACTGGCGAGTTTGAAACAGGACACCATCGACTACTGGGAAATCAACGAGGCGTTTGCCGCACAAGTCCTGGGGGTGAATCGTGAGCTGAAGATCGATCTGAGCCGCCTCAATGCAGTCGGTTCCGGAATTGCCCTGGGCCACCCTGTGGGAGCTACGGGCGCAAGGATCATCCTCACCATGATCAATGAAATGAAGCGACGAGGCGCACAGTACGGCTGCGCTGCTCTCTGTGCAAGTGGAGGGCCGGCACACGCCTTTATCGTCGAGCTAATTTGAGGGCTATGAGCAAGTAGCGGTTACCGGCTACACGAACGCTGGAACTCCTCCAATCGGACAGGTGAATCGAAAATGCAGATAGAGAAAATCGGAGTTGTAGGGGCTGGAATCATGGGCAGCGGGATCGCACAAGTCTGTGCCGCGGCTGGTTACGCCACAACCTTGTTGGATATTTCAACAGAGTTGGTCGATAAAGGGCTGACCACAATTGATAGATATCTATCCAAAAGCGTCGACAAGAACAAGATCGCTCCCGCCGAGAAGCAGCAGGTTTTGGACAGAATTCAAGGTACGACCAGCCTGGGCGATTTAGCTCAGAGTGATATCATCCTTGAGGCCGCCGTTGAAAATATTGAGATCAAGCTCAAGATATTCGGCGAGCTGGACCGGGAGTGCAAACCCGAGGCGATATTTGCTTCAAACACCTCATCTTTGAGTATTACTCAGATGGCGGCCAGTACAAGGAGGGCGGACCGGTTTGTTGGAGCACATTTTTTCAATCCGGTGCAATCCATGAAGCTGGTTGAAGTCGTGGACACCATGCTGTCCGATGATGAAATCTACGACGTTGTCTTCGAGTTCATGAAGCGTCTGGGAAAAGAACCGATTCGGGCCCATGATAAGACCGGCTTTATCGTAAATCGGCTTTTCAGCACGTATCTTATCGATGCAGTGAGAGCCCTGGAGGAAGGGGTTGGGACGGTGGAGGACATCGACAAGGCGATGAAACTGGGTTTGGGACACCCAATGGGTCCTTTTGAGCTGCTTGATCTTACGGGGCTTGATACCAACCTTGCCATTGCCAATACCTTCTATGAAGAATTTCGAGAGAAGCGTTTCTCCGCTCCGCCGACTCTGAAGAGGATGGTTATGGCGGGATGGTTGGGCAGGAAGACAGGGCGCGGATTTTACAACTACAAACCTTAGAGGCGCTGTAATCCTGATAAGAATGAAGCGGATGAGATTTTCGGAATTCCGGACTTTCGTTACTACGCCCTGGTAGATGGTATCAAGGCGACTCTCAGAAGATCCGGCCAGGGAATTCCGGCTAAAAAACTACAGGAGGAGGGGGCTGGAACATCAACTCTCTCTTCTTGGCCTGATTTTTGGGAAACCTCGGAGAAAAGACTTGACAACTATGACGTGTTGGCGGTAACAGGATTGTTAACAATCCTGTAAACAGCCCAGCGCGCTGGAAGGTAGCCATGCCACGCACGTGGGATATCTACAAGATGCTTCGTGATGAGATCGTTCAGGGAAAGCTCAACCCTGGCGAGCGTCTCGTGGAAAACGATTTGTGCGGACGACTTGGTTCGAGTCGCGGGTATGTTCGTGAGGCGCTGAAGCTTCTCCGGGCGGATGGTTTTGTGATTTTGAACCATGGTAGGGGAGCGACGGTTGCGAAGGTATCCTACCAGGAGACCAAAGATCTCTACCAACTGCTCGCCATCCTGGAAGCAAAAAGCATTGAGCTCGCCACACCTCACCTGGCCCTCCCCGATATCGATGAGCTTATAAAGACCAACGAGACTATGGAGAGCTGTATCCAAATCGAAGACCGAGCAACGGCCAGAAGTCTGTGGCAAGAGGCAAACTTGCAATTTCATAGAAAGATCGCCGAAAAATCCAGTAATCAAGAACTGCGGTTGCTGGTCGAAAACATTCGGTGGCGAACATTCGATTTCAGATATGTCTATTTTTTCGAGCCTCATTTCGCTTTTTTCTGCAAGCAGCACGATCACTTGATAGCGGCGCTAAGACAAAAGGACTCCCTGAAGGCCAGGGAACTGATGGAAGATCATGTGAATAGGGCATCAGAGGTCGCCTTGCTTAACCTGAAGCCGACGCCTTCTTTGTAGCATATCTCTTGGACCGATTCTTCGGCTCACTTGTGTATTCTTTTGAAAGGCTGATCGAATGCTTGATGATCAAATGCTTGAGATAATTATGCAATTGGTCATTAACGGATTGCTGCTTGGCGGCATTTATGCCTTGCTCAGCATCGGGCTCACCATGATTTTCGGAGTCCTGGAGATCATCAATTTCGCCCACGGCGAATTCCTGATGATCAGCATGTACTCGACATTCTGGCTTTTCCAAGGTTTAGGGATTGATCCCTACATATCCCTGGTCATCATCATTCCGTCGTTCTTCCTATTTGGCGTCCTAGTCGAGCAGGCCATCATTAAACCGATGCTCAACGATCCCCCACTGAACCAGATTTTTTCAACGATCGGTCTTGGGCTCATCTTCCAAAATCTAGCCCTTCTGTTTTTCAAAGCCGACTTCAGGACGGTGAAGACATCCTACAGCAGTGCGAACATTTTTCTGGGCGATCTGATTGTCAGTATCCCGCGGCTTATTGCTTTTATCGTGGCCGTTACCCTTATAGCGGGATTGTTCCTCTTTCTAAAGAAGACCTTTACAGGAAGGGCTATCCGCGCTCTGGCGCAACAGCGACGAGCAGCCATGCTTATGGGATCAACGTCCACAAGACCTATTCGATTGCATTTGGCATCGGTATAGCTTGTGTGGGAGCTGCAGGGGCAATAATGATGCCCCTCTTTTCCGTGTTCCCTACTGTCGGATCACTTTTCGTCTTGATCGCCTTTGTTGTCGTCATTCTTGGTGGATATAACAGTCTCGGCGGTACTTTGGTGGCTGGTCTGGTCATCGGGGTTATCGAAGGATTGAGCGGATTTTTTATTTCGCCCCATCTCAAGGAAGTCATCTATTTTATTTTGTTCATATTTATTCTAATTTTCCGGCCCACTGGGCTTTTTGGGAGAGGGTAGGCCC
This sequence comes from Desulfomonilaceae bacterium, assembly GCA_052144015.1. GTDB lineage: Bacteria > Desulfobacterota > Desulfomonilia > Desulfomonilales > Desulfomonilaceae > DATJPW01. The sequence goes on along the minus strand of JBKQRG010000097.1, from coordinate 42,013 downwards.
CAAGATGAGATCGCATTTCACCAGCGTATCCGATTTTGTCATGGGGCACAAGAAGACCGTCTCAGCAGCTGCTTTTCTCGCTGTCCTCTGCATTCCATTGCTCCCACAGAATCCCTTTTATCTGGATTTGATCATTCTGGTCTTTTTCTGGGCGACATTGGCTTCCGCCTGGAACTTACTGGGAGGTTTCGCGGGCCAGATTTCACTGGGCCATGCAGCGTTTTTTGGTATCGGTGCCTACACGTCCACTATCCTGTACCTTAGGTTCGGCCTGTCTCCCTGGATCGGCATGTTTGCCGGCGCAGGCCTCTCCGTGGCTGTTGTCCTCATAATCGGCATTCCCTGCTTCAGATTGACGAGCCACTTCTTTGCCCTGGCGACGATCGCTTTTGGTGAGGTGCTGCGCCTTCTCGCATCCTACTGGCGTGGCCTCACCAACGGCGGTGTCGGCCTTCTGATTCCGCATCAAGTCGGATTCAAGAATTTTATTTTTGAGGGGAAACTGGCGTACAGCTATGTAATCCTCGCCATGTTGTTAGGCATATTCTTCGCTACCTATTTTTTGAAGCATTCGCGGTTAGGGTATTCTCTAGTCGCCCTGAGGGAAGATCAAAACGCTGCAGAAAGCTTGGGTGTGAACACTAATCGCAGCAAGATGATCTCGCTTGTCGTCAGTGTCTTCTTCACATCGCTGGCTGGTACTTTCTACGCCTAGTACTACGCCTTTATCGATCCCGATATTGTATTTACCTCGCAGATTTCGATTCAGCTCGCCCTTCTTTCGATAATTGGCGGTGTTGGAACGATTCTTGGACCTATTATCGGCGCCATGTTCCTGGTCCCTCTGGATGTATTTCTTCGAGGGTGGCTCGGCGGCGTTTTCTCCGGGTTGAACTTTGTCATTTACGGGTTCGTGCTCATCTGCGCCGTGCGCTACTTCCCGTTCGGAATCTTCGGTTGGCTCACAATTCTTTCAAACAAGTATATAACAAAGCCTGCCTATGCGTCCTCCACCGCTGGCGCATGTGTGCCGGTCCCCGGTTCGGATCAGTCTTCCTGTCAGATGGACCGATGCGAAAAGCCTCTGATTATGGTGAATTCAATCAGCAAACGGTTTGGAGGTCTGGAGGCCGTTAAGGATCTGAGTTTTTCCGTCCATGAAGGTGAAATCCTTGGCCTGATAGGACCCAACGGAGCTGGAAAGACCACTGTTTTTAACCTGATAAGCGGCTTTATAATTCCCAATTCCGGGTCCATACACTTCGAAGGAAGGGACATAACGTCACTCAGGGTTCCTCACAGATTCTGCAGAGAAGGAATCGGGCGAACATTCCAGATTGTGAAACCCTTTGAGAGTATGACGGTCCTGGAAAATGTCATGGTGGGGTCGTTTAATAGGGTAAGGGATGTGGCGAAAGCCCGGGAAGAAGCTCTCCGGATAGTGGAGCGCATCCATTTATCCCATCATGCCATGACGCAGTCATCTCACCTGACACTTGCCAATCGGAAAAGGCTTGAACTTGGCAGAGCCCTGGCTACGCGACCGAGGCTTCTTCTCCTGGATGAGGTTATGGCCGGCCTGAATCCCAAGGAGACGGAAGACATAATCGCTGTAATAAAATCCCTTCGCGAAGAAGGCATAACCATTTTCATGATCGAGCATGTGATGAAAGCGGTCATGGCCCTATCCGATCGCATCATGGTCATTAGCAGTGGCATGAAAATCGTTGAGGGGCTGCCTGAGCACATTACGAAGGATAAACGCGTCATAGATGCGTACCTCGGGGAGGCGTACAATGCTGCAACTGCGTAATGTAAGCTCACACTATGGTGACCTTGAGGCACTTCGCTCAGTTACTCTCGAGATAGGCACCAATCAGATCGCCTCGATTGTCGGTTCGAATGGAGCGGGCAAGACAACCTTGGTCAACACGATTTCGGGAGTTCATACCTGCTCGGTTGGGACGATAAGTTTCCTGGGGAAATCGTTGGAGAAGGCGCCCCCTCATAGGATTGTCGAAGAGGGGTTGGTGCAGGTGCCGGAAGGAAGATTGCTATTTCCCTACATGAGTGTTTTGGAAAACCTTGAACTCGGTGCCTTTAACAAAAGGTCTCGTAAAGATCTGAACAGTTCTCTGGACGAAGTATTCGGATATTTCCCCCAACTAATGGATAGAAGAAAGCAACTCGCAGGGACACTGAGTGGAGGCGAGCAGCAAATGGTTGCCATCGGCCGGGGGCTGATGGCCAGGCCGAAGCTCCTCATCCTGGACGAGCCCTCTTTGGGCCTAAGCCCCATCATTGTAGGCGAGATGTTTGAAACCATAAGAAAAATACGCATGGAAGGCATATCGGTCCTTCTGATCGAACAAAATATCCTGCAATGTTTGCTGATTTCCGACAAGGCATATGTTCTGGAAAATGGTTCCGTGGTGTTGGAGGGCACCGGCAAGGGCCTTCTAGACAACCCTCGTGTAAAAGAAGCGTATCTTGGACTCTAGCCATAGCGTTCGTGGCGGGAGATGGTTTGTTGACATAGAAAGTTCAACCTATTAGCGGAGGAAGGCAAGAATGAAGAACTATTTCAGATTTACCGTGACGGCATTAGCTCTGTTTCTCGCATCTGCAATATGTATCACCTCGGGAGCGCTTGCGCAGGACGTCATAAGGATAGGAGCGCTCTATCCACTGAGCGGGCCCATGGCGTTACTGGGGACCCATGACATGAATGGCGTTGAACTGGCAACTGAGATGACGAACGAAAGAGGAGGCATTCTCGGCAAGAAGATCGAACTCGTGAAAGCAGATACGCCATCGGAGGCGGCAGCAGGGAGCGAAGCTGAGCGTTTGATCAATGTTCAGAAGTTGAACGTTCTATTTGGAACGTATTCGAGTTCTCTTTCCTTTGTGGCCTCATCGGTCGCCGAAAAGTATAAAAAGATCTATTGGGAAACGGGCGCCATCGCCGATTCGATTACTCAGAGAGGGTTTAAGTATCTTTTTAGAACCTGCACCCAGGCGAGTGATTTCGGCATTGCCGCGGCCGATTTTTCGACAACGAAACTCGCTCCTCAGTTGAATATTGATCCCAAAAATCTCAAAGTCTGCATTATGCACGAAGACTCCTTGTTCGGTACCTCAGTGATGGCGGCGGCGGAAAAACGCCTCAGTGGTGAGGGCGTTAAAATTCTGGCAAAGGAGAGTTACAGCAAGACAGTCACCGACCTTTCTCCCTTGGTAATGAAGTTCAAGTCATTGAGGCCGGACTTCGTCCTGGCCACCTGCTACGCCAATGACGCGGTCTTATGGGAACGCCAGAAGAAGGAACTTAATTTCAATATCAAGGCCATGGTCGGATCGGGAGGCGGACATGGGGTGCTCGATTTCGCCAAGGCAACCGGCAGTGATTCGGATGGCGTTTTCAGCGCCGATTTCCCCCTTGTCAAAAACCCCAAAACGCTGGATCCCAACCTCGATCCCCCTCTGGAAACGGTATTCGAAAGGTATAAACAGAAATATGGCGACTATCCCGATCTCCATGCGATGTCGGCATTTACCAGTGCGTGGGTGTTTTATCACAATGTCCTCAGCAAGGCAGGATCCACAGACCCCGAGGCAATACGGAAGGCTGCCTATCAACTGGATATCCCCGTCGGCTCCACTCACATGGGATGGGGTGTCAAGTTTAAGGGCGAAAACGATCCGGAAGCCGGGCAGAATGGCAGAGCCTTCGCGGTTGTGATGCAGTGGCAGAGTGGTCTGAATTATTGCGTGTGGCCTGAGAAGTATGCAGAGCGTGCCACTATAATGATACCGCTGCCAAATTGGAAGGACAGAAAGTAATAGGGCCGAGGGACACACTACAACTTTTGCATGATACTGCACTTTGCAAGGCATTGAAAATATATTGAAAATATTTCCCCTTCTTGCAGCGGCTTTGGCGAGAAGGGGAAATTCCCGGACAGGTATTTCTCTACGGGCCCGTTACAAATTTGCCGCGGGCAGGGTTAAATGAGTTCGAAAAATGCTAAAACGAGGAGACAAGTATGATTTCCGGTGATCAATACAGGGAAAGAATCGCCAAACTGAGGCCAAACGTGTATCAGCGCGGCAAACTCGTAGATCGTTTTGATCCATCCATCCAGGGCGGGATCAATGTCATGGCTACAACCTATGATTTCGCCGCCGATCCCGAGTTTGAGGGGGTGGGAGTTGCCACGTCGCATATTACGGGGGAAAAGATCAATCGTTTTGCACATATCCATCAAAGCATGGAAGACCTCGTGAACAAACAAAAGATGACCAGGCTCTACTGCCAGGAAGTGGGCGGATGCATTCAACGTTGCATGGGCTGCGACGGCTTGAATGCTCTGTCGATTGCCAGCTACGATGCCGACCAGAAACACGGCACCTCCTATTATAAGAACTTCATAGAATTAATGAAAAAAGTGCAGGGGGAGGACCTTACCCTCGTCTGTGCCCAGACCGACGTGAAGGGAAATCGCCCCTGGCGTCCCGGTAAACAACAGGACCCTGACCTCTACCTGAGGGTTGTAGAGAAGCGGTCAGACGGCATTATCGTCAATGGCGCCAAAGCCCATAACACCTGCGCTGCCTATGCCGACGAAATAATCGTGTTGCCTACCCGCAATATGGTGGCCGACGAAAGGGATTGGGCAGTGGCTTTTTCTATTCCCGCGGACTGGGAAGGGATAACCATTATCAACGGCGCCTTTTCTCCGCCACCTCGGAAGAAGTTAAAGGCACCCTACAACGAGATGGGCACCTCTCATTCCTTGACGGTTTTCGATCAGGTCTTTGTTCCATGGGAACGGGTTCTTCTTTGTGGCGAAGCGGAACAGGCGGGCAAGGCTGCGCTCTACTTTGCCCTGTACCACCGTCACAGCTACTGTGGGTGCAAGGCGGCCCTGTCAGAAATCTTCACCGGTGCCACTGCCGTGGCCGCAGAATATAACGGGATCGAAAAGCCCCAACATGTGCGGCATCAGCTTGCCGAGATGATTCAGGTCGTAGATCTGATATACGCCGCGGGAATAGCCGCTGCCGTAGACTCCACCAGGGCTGCTTCCGGCACGTACATTCCCGATACTAATTACTGCAATGCCGGTCGAATGCTTGCGGGCGAGTCCATTTATGGAGAGTACGAGGCCCTTGCCGCCATCGCCGGCGGACTCGCTGCGACACTCCCTCACGAGGAGGATTTTTACGACGAAAGACTGAAGCCCTACCTTGAAAAATATATCATGCGTAACCCTGCGGTTTCAGCCGAGAACCAACATCGGGCCTTCAGACTTTTCCAGGATATGATGTCGTCGGCATGGGGTGGCCACAAACTGATCGACGCACTTCATGGCGGAGGGTCACCGGTTATTGAAAAGGTCGCGATCTACAGAGACCATAACATCGAACACTCTAAGAACATCTTCAAGAAACTGGCAGGTATCGACTATGAGGGTTCGACCAAAGGAATTTTTAGGGCGCTGAACTCCTGGTTTTAGCCCGTATAGCAATCCGACGGGCCGGTAATGAACTGGTTTGCGCAATGTTGGGGCAAATGGTGGAGTAAGCAGTGATCGCCTTCACCGTTTCCCCAAACGTGATTATACCGGCGCGGGTTTGAGAGAGCCGGGAGGGGGACGATTTGCTGAAAATTCTCTTAAGGGAATGGATACTGAGCCGTAGATATATGAGAGATATTAAGAAGATTCGGATAGTAGCATAGAGGAGTTAGGGATCCATGAACAATTTAAAACCAGGTCCGCTCTCAGACATTACCGTACTGGACTTCACATGGGTTTTAGCGGGACCGCATTCGACCAAGACTCTTGCGGACATGGGCGCCAATGTGATCAAAGTGGATCGCTACAAGGACGGTGCGAACGAAAGATCGCTGTCCCTGAGGATCGAAAAGGATGGTGTTGTCCAGAGCAGCTACCACCTTCATGTGAACAGGGGGAAGAAAAGCATCTGCGTCAATCTCAAGCACCCCAAGGGTATAGAAATCATTCAAGAGCTAATCAAGATCAGTGACATCGTGATCGAAAACTTTGCCCCTGGCGTGATGGAACGACTGAAGCTCGATTATGAAACGGTGCGCAAGATCAAGCCGGACATTATCTACTGTTCCATTTCGGCCTTCGGGCATCGGGGGCCCAACAGCGACAAACCGGGTTATGATGTGATCGCCCAGGCGGCCAGCGGGTGGACCGGACTAAGCGATCCGCCCGTCATGGCCCCCTCATCCATCGGGGACACAACGGCTTCGATGCATGCCTGTACGGCCATGCTGGCCGCCCTACACCACCGTTTCCGGACAGGCCAGGGTCAATACATCGACATTGCAATGGTCGACTGTCTCTTTACCCTTCAAGAAAACGCCTTTCCCTGGTACTGGATCAGTGAGGCTGTGGGAGAACCGGTCAAGATGTCTGCGACAGGGCAGAAAAGCCCCGGCTACGCTCCTTACGGCATTTACAACGGGGAAAACGGCCATATCGCAATTGCCTCCCTGACACAGAATCGGTGGCCCCAGCTTGTCGATCTCCTGGGCCCCGAATACGGATGGATGCAAGAAGACCCTCGTTACTGCGAGCTCTCAAACCGATGCAGTACGGCCAATACTCCGTTTGTCCACGATGTGATTGAAAAATGGGTCATGTCACAGGATTCAGTGGAAGAGGCCGAGCGAATACTGGAAGAGGTCGGGATTCCGTGCGCCCGTGTCAAGAACCTGGTCGAACTGGCCACCATGGATGCGCAGATCGGCGAGCGAGAGATGAGGCCTGTCTTCTATCAGCCCTTCCTTGGCCCCGTCCGGATGTACGGAAGTCCCCTCAAATTCTCCGAGACCCCTTCCGCCATCAGGGGATACGCCCCCTTTGTGGGCGAGCACAACAAGGAAGTCCTTTCGTCGCTGTTGAATTACGAGCCTGAAAAGATCACGGAACTTTATCAGGATAACGTAATCTATCATGCGCCCGAGGTGGAGCGGCTCCCAGAGGAATTGAAGAAAATAGCGCTGGGGGACGGCGAATAAGGAGCGCACTGTTTCGTGCCCATTGCGGCAATTGTGGCTCTACCGGATAGCCGTGAATAGCTGTGAATTTATGATCATCCCGGTCCTGGTTTACGAGGAAGTCCAATGACTTGCCCCCGGAATATGTGCGACTTGTTAGTTTAGAGGTATAGTACGTTTTCAGAGTCACATCCCATGAATCCGGAAAGCACAGGCGAAGACGGATTTTTCCGTAATTGAGGGTAACTTTCATGTCCCATCCTAAAGGAACATGTCCTGTAGCAGCTGTTCACCGGGCGGCACAATCAGGAATTCGTCCGTATCGTACGGCCCTTTAATGGGCCTGACAGAATAGTTCAGGCTGCCGTTAATTTCCACGTACTCTTTTTTCAGCGGGTTCGTGCTCCTGGTAAACTTTTTGATGTTCGGCCCCGCTGGCTTGTCTTAATTCGGGACGTGTCGTGGCACAGCCCGCTCCTACCCCTTTTCCTTTCTTAAAGGAGGTTTTCGAAGAAAGTCTTTGAGTTTAGGCAGGTTCCCTTCCGCATCGTAGGGCAGATCAAACAAATCACTCTTGTCTTGTTTGAATGACTCAAAGAGCACGCAGGAAACGGCAAGCCATTCCAGGTTCTTCGTATCGGAAATCCATGCAACCCTGACTCGGTCCGGGGTCCAGATTCCAATCGTTTTGAAGGCTGCATCGAGAGCTTCCCTGTCCGTTTTAAAGGCCAGGGGCATGCGTCCTTTTTCGGGAGCAACGGCGGTAACGCAATTCGTCATTGTTGCATAAAAATCGGTTTTCTCGACAGCCCTGGCCGTGGTGTAGTCGGCAAGTCCTATACCGGTTGCATTGCCGTCGGTAGCTTCCGAAAGGTCTCGAACCACGATGCGGGTTATGCGGGGAGTTTCACATTCTTTTTCGTAAACATTCATGATCCGGCCAACCACCTTGGTGTCCATCCCAGCGCCGGAAATCTCTTTCCCAATCTCATCGATAACCAGAATGTCCAGCTCCTCGAAGGGAAGGGTGGGCTTATATAGTTTGGACTCCTCCAGAAGCTGTGGTTCCCTGGAAAATACATCTGCGGTGCGGATGGCCTCCACCCTGCGAAGCCGGTTGAAGTGATCTTCGAGAAGCGCTATGCCGCCAAGGATCTTGAGGTTTTTAAAAAGAGAAGCCCCGAACAAGTGTATAGCTTTATGGTAGGTGATGTTGACTGCCAATTGGTGCATGCTTTCCGCGCCGAGTTGCCGGCCGAAGCCGACTACCGCCATCTTTAAAATGCCCGATTCCGTTTCTCCTATGTACTCCGTATGCTCTTTAATGCGGTTGACGATCAGGATGTGACCTGCTTCCATCGCGGCCCTGTCGGCGTAGACAGGAACCGAACCATGTACGCGATCTATCTCAACCATCTCCAGCCCGGAATATACCGGAGCCCCAATCGTCGATTCGGTTATCCCAAGGTGGCGTAGGACGTCCATCTGACCTTGGGCTGTCCCGCTGCCATGGCTTCCCATCGCAGGGTAGATCAGCGGCTCTCCGCCTCTCTCCCTTACTGCGGCGATGCATGCCCTGAGCACCTCATTCATCGACTCTATGCCCCGGCTGCCGCCGGTGATGAGTACCCCGTCCCCCCTGCGAACCGGATTGAGGATGCCTGATTTTGCCAGTTCGGCCATTACTGCCTGTCGTGGTTCGGGGCAGTCCACCCTTGAAAACTTCTGCCTGATAAAGCCGAATTTTGGATACTGCAATGTGTTACCCAACCGTCTGGTTTACTCTATGCGGCCTGCTCGGAACGCCTGTATGAATTCCATGCACATATCATCCCTGCCGGCAATCATGAAAAGTTTTGTGCCCATAACCAATAAGGATCGGAGCGTGATGCAGGGTGGTAGGACAGGCTTCCAGCCCTTAATCCCGGTAGGACGGGCTTCCATCCCGTCTATTAAATGCGACAGGCAAGATGCCTGTCCTACCAAGACATGACGGGCAATCCCGCGTTCTGCGCGGGACGTCGCCATCAAATCGTTTTCTTTTTTGCTATTATTTTTGAGAACCCCTGTAGGACCTCCGCGTAAGCTGGAGAATGATTTGAAAATCCGCTAGTAGCCCTCGTGAGCGGCCTGTACTATTGCCTTGAGGTTCTCCAGCGGAGTAGCAAGCGGGATAGCGCATTCCGGGGCAATAATATCCACCCCGGCATCTATCGCATACCGAACCTGCTTTCGCACGTCCTCGGGAGTCCCCTGGAAAAGGGTCAGGGGATTGTTGACGTTTCCGACCAGCGCCAAACGGTCTCCAACCTTTTCGACAGCTGTCCTGGAGTCTATCTGCCATTCGAAATGGTATCCGTCAAAGCCTGCTTCGGCAAAAAGCTCCAGCCTGTCTGTGCAATTGCCGCAGACGTGGAGAATGAGGGGACCTTCTATCTCTGCCGTCAACTCTTTATGGATAGAGAGCAGCAGTTCCTTGTAATGGTAAGCTCCGACAAGGTTTCCGGTTGCGTGGTCCGCCAGTATTACGATGTCGGCTCCCGCTGTGAACTGGGCCCTTGCATAGGCTATGGTGACAGGCATGAGCTGGCGAAGCATGCGGTTTACCTTCTCAGTTTCGCCAAGTCCTACCTGGAGGAGAAAGTTTTGAGTCCCCGCCATGTGGTAGGCAAGCGTCCACGGACCCATAACCTTGCCGATTACGGCCGCCTTGCCCCCGACGTGACGTCTCAATATGGAGAGGGCATCCAGCACGACCCGCATCGATGGTTTTTCGAGAAGATCATCGGGGATCCGGATTTCGGAGAAGTCTTCGTAAGGAAAGTTCCTGCTGTCGGGCATCCGTTCCCGGCTGCCCCAGTCGACTTCACAGCCCAGTGCCCCGGCTTCCTGATGCACACTGTACTCCGGCATGACTGCGTCGAACCCTACGATCTCATGCCCCGCCAGCGCAAGCTCTGCCATAGCATTGGCATCTGTGTGGGCCAGTGGAAAGGAAACGCCAGCCGCGTCCATAAGGCCCTGGCAAACGATCGATGTGGGGTTTGCGACCGGAGGGCGCTCTCCTTTTTTGCCTTTGTAGAGCGCCGACATTACGAGATTGTATGGTGTCGATTTCATGATTAATCATCCCATCCAAATTTATTGGTTAACGTCATCATCAGTCGGGAAAGCGCTTCCGTCGAAACGCCCGCAATCAGCTAATGCCGATGAATTTCTTTGCAAGCTGCACTGCAGCCACAGCGTCTTTGCCGTATCCGTCGGCGCCTATTCTATCAGCGAACGCGGAATCCACAGGCGCTCCGCCGATCATGATCTTTACACTGTCCCTCAGCCCCTGCTCTCGGATCATGGCGATCACGTTCTGCATCTCGGGCATGGTGGTAGTGAGAAGGGCGGAAAGGCCGAGCACATCGGGTTTGAGTTCCCGCACCTTTTCGACCACCTTCTCGACGCTAAGGTCAATACCGAGGTCAATCACTTTGAAACCCGCACCCTCGAGCATCATGATAACCAGGTTTTTCCCGATGTCGTGAAGATCGCCTTTGACTGTGCCCATGACGATGGTCCCTTTGGGCTGGGCATCATCGCCCTGGAGCAGCGGCTTAATTATGTCCAGACCCTGCTTCATGGTGATTGCGGCAACGAGCATTTCCGGGACAAAGATTTCCCCGGAGCCGAACCTTTTTCCCACTATGTCCATCGCTGCGATAAGACCGTCATTGATTAACGCACTGAGATCGACCTTTTCATCAATCGCAGCCCTAACGAGTCCTTCGATCTCTTTGTGCTTTCCGTTCACAACTACATCTTTAATCTGCGCTATTATTTCACTCATTTGATTCTCCCAACACCTCGCGTAAAGCAGCTCGAATCAGCTTTATTTTATCCCTGCCGGGGGCTCTTGTCTGCCGCTACGGGGCGCCCGAATCTTCCTCCGGTTACGCTCTCGCAATGACAGGTCTCAGTTGCCTCCGGCCAGCAATGAAATAGAAGGCCGCTCCAGTTCACCGTCTTCAGTCTAGATAAGCCGGCTATATTATTTCGCTCTGATGGCATCCGTCATTTGTCTCTTGATCTCGGCAGGGTTTCCCGTTGCCACGATTTGACCCTTTTCCAACCAGATTATTCTGTCTGCGTAAAGGCTCGCCTTATCCAAGCTGGATTCAGCGCAGAGAATGTCTTTCCCTTCTGCCTTTAGTTTCTTCACAATGTCGGAAATCTTAATCATCATTGACCGTGCGAGTCCCTCCAGTAATTCGTCAAATAACAAGACCCTTGGAGAGGTAACTATAGCCCTGGCAATACTTACTATTTTCTGCTGGCCTCCGCTCAGTAATTTGCACTTCCTGTCGTAGAATGACGCCACTTCCGGCAACAGTTCCTCAATATTCATCTCCGTTCTTCCGGAGGCTCTTCCACCGATTCTGGCTACTTCGATATTCTCCCTGACTGTCATCTCTTTGAAGAGCTTCCTGTCCTCCGGAACATAACCGATACTATTTTCCAATCTTTTGAAAAGAGGTATGGCTATTACATCCTTCCCATCAAGCAATATCCGGCCGGAATCTACATCGACCAACCCTGCAACTGCTCTAAGCATTGTGGATTTGCCGGCGCCGTTTCGGCCACACAGGCAGACCACTTCACCCGCAACACTCAAGGAAACCTTGTTGACAGCCTTTTCAGTCCCGTAGCAAACTGTTAGTTCATCTATTTCAAGCAATTAGAATCCTTTCCCAACGAGGACCTCAACGACCTTTTCCTGGCTGAATACATATTCGGGGGTTCCTCTGGCTATGAACTCCCCATCACACATTACGATTGTCTCTTTTGACAGTTCCTTGACAAGCTGAAGATCGTGCTCAACGATTATCGATGCTAGATTATTTATTTTTATTTGATCCATTAGAAGATTCATAATTCGGTATTTCTCTTCTTCACCCACACCGCTTGTAGGCTCGTCAACTAACAGAATCTTAGGGTTCATCGCGAAACACATGGCTATATCAATTACTTTCTTGTATCCGTGCCCCAAATTCTTGACAAGCGTATATTTGACGCCTGCAAGATCAAACAGATCGAGTAGATTGTCGGTTTTTTCGTTGATTTCTTTTTCGTCTTCGATGTCTTTGAACAGCGAGTAATGCTTTCCCGCGGCCGAAAACCAGGCAGTCCTTACGTTGTCGAAGACCGTCATATCTTCAAATATATGTTCCAACTGGAAAGTCTTCACTATCCCCATCTTAGCCCTTCGATCGGGTGAAACTCCGGTGATCTTCTCGCCCAGGAGCCTGATTTCACCTCGGTCCGGCCTCACCAGCCCTGTAAGCAGATTCAAGAACGTCGTCTTGCCCGCCCCATTTGCGCCTACCAATGTGAGAACTTGTCCTTGAGCAATCTCAAGAGAAATGTCATTAACGGGTTTCACTTCTCCGTAGTACTTTCTCAGCTTATTGACTGTTATTAGAGGGGGCTTTTGTTCGTTATTTGCCATGCTTATCAGTGCTTTCCGGTAGGTTTCTCAATTTGCGTCGGATTTTGCGAAACAGGGTTTGCGCAATGCCAGTGACCCCTTCTTCCCCGACAGTCACGACGATGACAGCTATCGTCAATCCGATAACAATCTCCCAAAGGTTTGCGAACCATGTGGATATGAAAAATTCCAGATTGATGAAACCGAAGGAACCAACGATGGGACCCGCAACGGAATTGACTCCTCCGATGATTGCGCATTGAACGAAGTTTGCTCCATACCCCCAATCGAAGGTTGCCGGGCCTACATAGTTGTAAGAAAATGCGAGAAGAACTCCGGTAACGCCCGCGTATACACCTGCGATGACGAATGCCAGTCTCAACATACTGTGTACAGGGATGCCAATTGACTCCGCCTTGTCCAGGTCTCCCGCAATTGCCCGAAGCTGGAGGGAAAAGGACGAGTTAAGAATTCGCAGCATCAGCAGGATCATGCCCACGGTGACGAACAGGCAGACGTAATATAGGCCCAGGTCGTTCAGGGGCATGGTAAACAGACTCGGATTCTTTATGTGTGAAATACCATCACTCCCGCCGGTTATTGCTCTAGCTTTGTAAACGAGTGACCAGAAGACCTGTGTTACGGCGATACCCATCACCGCAAAGTAGAATCCCGTTCTCTTTGTGATGAATATTCCCAGAACATAGGCGACAACTATGCTGATGACCACGGCTGCCGGGAGAAGTATCAGGAGTTCATTAGTAACATCGTATTTTCCCGCCAGGAAAGCGGTAATATAACCGCCTATTCCGATAAAAATCGATTGACCGAAATGAACCTGTCGCAGAAGACGATATAGGATATAGACTCCAAAGATTGCCGGGATCCACAATAAACCCTTTTGGAACAAGGTTCGCTGGTATCCATCAATTAGAAAAGGGATTACTACAGCTACGGCTGTTAACACCAGTGTTGTTATCAGCGTGCTGTTACGCCGAGAGGGAATTGTCATACTGATTTCAGTGTTCATATATGGCCGGCTTCACTCTAATTTGTTTAGTGTTTGAATTCTCTGCCCCATATGCCGAAGGGCCTGATCATCAGTGTTATGGAAGCGATGATGAAAGGGACAGCCAGTTCGAGTATGGGCACCTCAACAGCTGTAACTACCCTGGCTATCCCTATTATAAAAGCAGTCAGGACCGCTCCCGCAATGCTGCCGACTCCACCGATAATTATCGTCAGCGCTGCCAGGAGAAGGGCGTTGCCTTCAATTCCGTAAGAAGCGCCGGCTATGGGCGCATATAACCCTCCAGCCAAGCTTGCCAACATCCCGGATATTGCGAAAGTTATGATGGTGACGATGTTCTGGTTCACACCACAGGACTGAGCCATTGTTCTGTCACCGTCCAGCGAACTTGCACGAAACTTCAAGCCCCAGGAGGTCCTATATAGGAAATATGCGAGCGCGAGCATCAGCGCCAGAGCGAACCCAAACATGAAAAAGTAGTAGTTGGCGACATAATTCCCCAGAATTTCAGTCGATCCCATCTTCAAGAAAGGAGTTGAAAAGGTGACCGGAGTAGTTCCCCATATGAGTTTTATTAAACCGCTAAAAACAACGAGCAAGGAGGCAGTAGCTATCATCCGGTGAACGTCGGTTTTTAGGAAGCGTTCGAACCCGCCATATACGATTATTGAAATTGCTGCTCCCAGTAGGCTCACGGCAAACAGGATCGCCAAGAAAATAGGAAACGAAAAACTGTTGCCTAAGAGGGATCTTCCAAGTGAAACCGTTACATATGCTCCTACCAGGTAGACTCCTGCGAAGGTGAGCGACACGCGACCGGCGATATATAGAACGAAATTCAGCGCAAACGACAACATGATAATGTACGACGCCATCGGCAGGGCATTGAAGAAATAGGAAAAAAGTGTGCTTAGCATTTATGGTTGTCTTTCGGAATGTGTGTGGTTCTTATGTGACTTTCGTGCCGATCGGACAATTGTCTGCGCTGATGGGCCGGCACAGACAATTATCACCTGATTACAGCTACTTTTCCAGCTTATCCAATGTATTGATGAACTGTTCCACTGTCATCCAGGGCGGCACGATTCTGAGGTAATCGGGAACCAGGATCATATCCTTCATAACCCAGCCACCTTTCTCGCTGTGAAGTCTGCCGACAGCCATGCCGGGAGCGGTCGACTGGTGATTGATCATGGACGATATTCCATCGGGACCTATAATCGATAACCCATCCAGGCTCTTTGCCACTATCTCAGGACCGGGGTATTGGCCGGTCAAATCATATGCTTTCTCGTAAGCTTTCTTCAGGTAAAGAAGACCTGTCAGCATATGGATATCCATGCCGTAGGTAGGCAGAACGCCGGTTTTCGCAAGTATAGCGGGAGTGAGCTTGCTGTTTGGGTAGCCCAGCGCATACGGCGGGAACGTGCCGTTTCCCGCTCTCGTTTCAGCCAACACGCCTTCCCGTGCCATCTGTCCCTTCGCTGTTCCGCTAAATACATCGAATACCAGGGGCACTGCCTTGTACAGTCCCATCGCCTCTGCCTGATTATGCCAGGCCACTCCATCCGACCCCCACGAGTACCCCACATATACATCCGGCTTTTGTTTCATCACATTGGTGATGTAAGCAGCGAAATTGGGACCTGCTTCTCCGAAGGGATGGTGGAAGGTATATACGAACTTCACGTCGGGCTTCAACTTCGCCATGATTTCCTGGAATCGCTTCACAACGTCGTGGCCCCACTCATAATCAGGAGCGCCTATAGCTACGGTCTTCAAATCGGGCTTGTCCTTGAGTATTGCGGTCACGTGGGCAATGGACTGCATCACATCGTCCGGCCCTATTCTGTAAACATATTTTGGATTTGGAATGACTTTAGTGAAAAGAGCCATGGTGGTTGATTCAAGGAGAAGAGTCGGTATTTTCCATTGAGCTTCCACCTTCGGCGCAACGGCCAGTCCGGTACTGGAGGACAGGCATCCCAATATTGCTTCTACCTTGTCGTTCTCGACCAATTTCCCAAAGAACTCGACTGCAGTCTGAGCATTCTTTTCGTCGTATATTATCGGTTTTACAGGGCGGCCCAATATTCCGCCTTCGTGCTTGTTTATATATTCGACGGCCAGCTCGGCGTTAATCTCGGCATTAGGTGAAAGTGTAGCGGCAACCCCCGACATTGGAACCACAAAACCTATCTTGATTGGCTCAGTCGGAATTTTTCCTTTTTCTTTCGGGTCGGCTGCGCTAGCGCTCGCACACATGGTTCCCACCAAGAACATCGCTGCGACTAGACACAAAATGAAACACTTGGCCCTTTTGACTAACATTGATGTAGCCTCCTTTCGTGAACTACCGATAGAGAGAATTTCGTTGAACTCCCCAGTACAGCATCTCGCAGGCTCCACGGCACCAGCCGTTCCCGTGATCAGGTGCCGAACGCCATACAGAGCGCTTCATAATATCGACCTGTTTCGGACCGGAAGCGATGAGCAGAAGACCCCACACCCCCGGACATGGAACGCTCTCCTTGCATTTGCTTGTCTCTTTTCCAGTGCTCTTTCCTAAGTTATCTGCGGCAAAGTTGCCTCTAAAACCCCGGTCAGCCTAAGCAGCCCCTGTTCGCCGTTTCTTTGACGCCGGTCCAACAGAGGCGGGATTCTCCAAGACTTGTATCAGGCGACGAATGTGAGTCCTGATTGCTTTTTCGGCCGCTACCGGGTCTCTTGCTTCCAAGGCTCGTAAAACTTCCATATGGTCCTGGTACGACGCTCGGAGCAATGGCTTGAAATCCATTGAGGTCGGTCGCGTTCTGCTCCGTATGGTATAAAGCATTTCCTGCAAAACCTTGTTTCCGGATAGTTCATAGATGACAGCGTGGAAGTCAAAGTCGTATTTGGAATACCCAACAAGATCTATCTTCTGGGTCATCTCATACTGCTCGTTCAGGCTTTTTTCCATCCTGGCTATGGCCTTGTTGTCGACTTTTTGGCATGCAAGGCGAACGGCAAGCCCTTCTAACACCTCACGCACCGTATAGAGTTCTAAAGCCGCCTCGGCCGTAAGGTCCATAATGAAGACACCGCGGTTTGGTATGCTGACTAGAAGGCCTTCCTGAATGAGTCGATGCACCGCCTCCCAGATCGGAGTACGGCTTATTTCCATATCTCGAGCCAACCGTTCGACATTCAACCTGGTTCCACGCTGAAATCGCGCGTTGATTATCATCTCCCGGAGAATACGATACGCCTGCTCGCTAAGCCGCTGTTTTGCCAACCTAATCTTCATAACAGCACAATAGACGAGAGGACGTCGTGGTGTCAAGAAATTTCATTTTTAATATTTCATGAAAAAAATAACGTCACCTAGTCATTCTTTTGAGTGACGTGACCCACAAAAATCGT
Source organism: Desulfomonilaceae bacterium (assembly GCA_052144015.1). Lineage (GTDB taxonomy): Bacteria > Desulfobacterota > Desulfomonilia > Desulfomonilales > Desulfomonilaceae > DATJPW01. The sequence continues at coordinate 25,066 of JBKQRG010000097.1, read as the reverse complement.
CCAGGTTCAGTATAGGTAAGGCCTGGGCCACAGGAATCGTTCTTATGGAATGAACATAATGGTTGGTCACCGCCCTTATGCCTTTCTCCCGTTTTTTCCCCGGTTTTGCACGAATGTCGGGTCACTTCGGGTTATGTTGAGGGACGTCAAGGGCGCTTGATTTGGAGAAATCTGGTTAATTACTGATCCTACAAGTGGTCGGACCGCCTCGCACTGGGAGAGAGGGGCTCAAAACCCCCCGGGCCTGCCGGGCCGATATCGCCAGCAAGCCTCGACGTTGAATGCTTAAAGCTCTTTCTAGACTTTTTGATCCAGTGCCCCCAAAGAGCCCCTTCCGATTTCAAACCGAAATTGTCAAGAGAATTCTCGTGTCAGCCTTTGTCGAATTTCATCCGATCCATGGCGAAGAATACCAGGTTCTACGTCAGCTGCTCCGTGAAAATGCGTTAGTCGCACAGGAACATAGAGATAAACTCTAATCTGGCGGATATAGCAAATCACGGTGTGTTCCGAGTATTTTGGTCACCCTCGCACCTGGCCTCCTTCGATTACCACGACTCTGTCCGAGCATTGCACTGCGGACTGTCGGTGCGAGATAAAGACCACGGTCATTGTTCCCCGCAGCTCTTGCAGAGCTTGAATGATCCGTTCCTCGTTTTCCCCGTCCAGATTGCTCGTTGCTTCGTCCAGCAACAGCAAAGTAGGTTTGCGCAAGAGGGCCCTTGCCAGGGCGATCCTCTGCCTCTGCCCGCCGGACAGCCTCACTCCCCGATCTCCCACGACTGTCTTCAGGCCCTCGGGCAAGGCTTTGACGAAGTCCATGGCTGCGGCCAGTTCCAGAGCCTCCCATATGTCTTCTTCTGAGCTTTCAGGCGAAGCCCACCGCATATTATCCTGCAAAGTCTCATGGAACAACAGACTCTCCTGGGGAACGTAACCCACTGATCTGCGCCAGGAATGCAACATGTTTCCTTCCAGTGGCTTGCCGTCAATAAGGATCTGTCCCTTGTCCGGAGTCAGCAACCCTATGAGCAGGTCCGCAAACGTGCTCTTACCACCACCAGAAGGTCCAAGGATGGCTGTTGTCTCTCTGGCCTTAATGAAGAGTTCAATGCCGTTAAGAACAAAGTTCCCGTCCTCCTTGTCATACCTGAAAGACACGTCACGGAACTCTACGCCGCTTTCAAGATCGATCGGGTTCACGGGACCGGATTTCAGAGGTTCCTCGGATGCGCGAAACTTCTCACCCATTTCTAGCACGGCTTTGTAGGCGGGCAACATATTCAGCGTGCCCTGCCACGTCCGCTGCATCCAGGAGAACATGGGCACAAGGGTGGCAAACAGGAAAACCATGATCAACAGCGTTGCCGCAGGAATCTGAAGAACTTGAACTCCTACGAGAAAAAATGAGGCCACGACAACGACTCCACCAATTTCGTAATACATCCCTGTGGAGGAGAGAATTCCCGCATACCGATTGGCCTGTTGTTCCAGGTTTCCGTTCAGTGAGCAGAAACTCCGAACGTGTCGATCTTCAGCTCCGAAGCTCTTGGCAAGCTTCATTCCGGACAAATGATCCATCAAAACGCCAAATAACGCAGCCATAGTCACGCGCCATTCCTCGCCAAGCTCATAAGACCGGCGATTGAGGGGTCTGAGGACCAAAAGCAGGATGCCAGAGCTGACCATCGCCACGCATGTGAGAGGAAAAGACAACATCATCGCTATCCCGATATGCACGATGACAACGAAGATCGTGCTGATCAAGGCAAAAAGACCGTAGGTTCCGTTATCAATGGTAGTGAGATTTGATGTCATAACATGATTGATGTCCGATCCTCTGAACTTGATGAAACGGAGCCACTCGACCCGTGCCATCGCTTTAAACAGATCATCACGTAGTTTGCGAGTGAATGCATGAGACAGCTTCGAATTGAGTATCGTGGACCACCGTTGTATCACGGAGAATAAAGAGATAATCCCGACATATACGGCCAGCACAGCCGGTAAGCTGAGTGGGAGACCAGTGAAATTCCACATTTTGCCGATTACCGCGACGATACCCGTAGGTGCGGTATCGCCGATTCCGATCAATTGCAAAAATGGGATCAGCATGAGCAATCCAACACCTTGCGTGAGCCCCATAGCAATCAACACTGCAATGGCAAAGTAAGCTCTTATCCCCGCTTGATCGAACAGCTCTCTCAAGTATTCGAGGAACAACCTGTTCTCTGGGTAGTTTTTCAACGGGCCACCTCAATGCTTGGCCGGCATCTTGTCTCGCGTCCGGGAAATTCTACATGTCTTTTAGAACTTCTTGAGCCGCATTATGCCGCCATCTTACCATTTCGAGGGTCTTTGAGGCCGGTGGCCGTTTCATGGATGGTTCCGGTAACCCCGCAAGGCAACCGCCGAAAGCGCGCCCCTCGGATGCCTAGGCAAGCGAAGCACTATTTTAAAGGAAAACCTTCAAGCTTTCTAGGGACAAAACTTTGGGCGGCAAAGGTCGCTAGGTCACTTGCCGAAAAGATTGTCCACAATCATGCCAAAAGGCAGGGAAAGCGTTGAAAGAGTCAAGTAATGTTAGGAAAATAGACACTTGCCAGGCTTTGTTATTGCCCTTTTAATTCTGTCGTCAGTCTTGTCTTCGCGGATTCCAGAAGTTGCATATACTCGGAAAACAGCCCTGCAGCGCAGTCCCTACTATAATCGGGACGCTGCACCAGCCTAAAATAAGCTTCATGAAAGTTTTCATATTCCGGAGTGCCCGACAGTCGAGCAAACACCCTATACATGAGTTCGCGGTCCAATTCCGCAAATTCTCCCCAGGACTGCCCGGCTAAAGACGTGGCAGATGCTGAGCCTTTCACGGCCAGATAGCACTGCGATATGTTGCTCTGCAAAAGTTCGATGTCTTTTAGTTGCTCGAAAAGTCGCCTTGCCTTATCATCCAGCAGAACCGACGCCCCCTGGGATCGACCGATAGTGGGAAACACGATAACCATCCAAAGCAACAGACATGAGAAAAAGAGCCTTGCTTTAGCTTTCATTGGAACGGTCCCCCTTTCTTCATCTGTTCCGAGGCGTTCACTAAGATTCAATTGGGACGAGACGGACCGTCAAATAATCGGGATACGGCAGCCTGCGAGTTGAGTTCGGCTGTGCCGTATCAATTATGACAGCCCATCCCGTCCCGACCATCCCATTACAGATTTGTCTTCTCCCGGTGTTCTACTAGTACCTTGCACTAATCGTGCCGCGCTGTTATGTGGTTCACAAATTGACGGAATCAATAGTGGCTCTAACAGGTTAGCAGTTCGCAAGAACTCTTGAATAAACGGCAGGATGAGCTAGAGAAGGGCCAAAATGACTCGCAAATGCGCAGCCATTTTGGGAAATTCCGATAAACCATGGCCCATCAACCCATTAGCGACGAGTCAAATAGACTCGCGCATCGGAATATGAGGTGCGCACTTAGGCGCAAAGCCATTTTTCGAGGTTACTTCGGCCTCGACCCGGCGAGCGTCCCTGTTCATCTTTTGCTTTCCGAGCAGGCCTTTCAACTTCATCATCGGAACGAGCCGGATCTGGTGGCGGCAAGCCTTGACGTTCAATGTTTAAAACTTTTTCCAGACCCTTTTTAATCCGGCGACCCCAAAGAGCGCCCTTGCGATTTCGGACCCGGAATTTTCGACAAAAGTTTCGTGTCAGCCTCGTCGAATCTCATCCGGTTCTTGTAGCCTCTGCCTTGGTGGTGCCCACGACTTGATGCCGCCCTGGGGATTCCTGTTCACCTGGCGCTAGACTTAGTCAATGTCCACCCCGTTACCCTGAACTATTTGGTCAGGCCGGCTTGCAACAAAAAACGCCCATTTTGTAGGCAATTGAAGTAATACCTACCGATGTGTCGAGAATCAATTCCCCGCTCGAATCGTTAAATCGGAACAATCTACTAATATTACATCACTTAAACGGTATCGGTTTTTTGGCACGCTCTTCGCAACCCCGAGTCAGGGAGGTCTCGATATTAGTGAACCAGATGAACACACGGGTCAACCAGCTCGAATTAAAGGTCCTATACGATATAAGCCGGATTATCGGTCAAGCTCTGAACCTGGGTCAAACTCTGGAAATCATCCTCAAGATCCTCTCCGAATATCTGGCGATGAAAAGGGCCACGATCACCTTGAAGGGTGAAGAAGAAGGCGTCCTCTCCATCAGGGCTTCTCATGGGCTGCGACCCAAGGAGAAGAAACGAGGGGTTTACCGGCTTGATGAAGGGATCACCGGACGGATATTCCGAACCGCGGAACCGTTTGTCGTGCCTGATATAAGCAAGGAGCCGCTTTTCCTCAATAAGACCGGCTCGCGAAAAATCGACAAAGGGCAAATATCATTTATCGGGGTCCCCATTCTCCTTAACGGAAGGCCCGTAGGGGTCCTGAGCGTTGATCGTCTCTTCGACGAAGATGTGTCGTTTCAGGAAGACATCAGGTTTCTAACCATTCTGGCGGCTCTTGTCGCCCAGCTAGTCAGCCTGAATCACCAGGTCAAGGCCAGAGAGGAACATCTCATCAAGGCAAACCTGTCCCTGAAGGCGGAGCTCTCGGAGAAAAGTAAAAATTTCTTCGCCATAGGGACCAGCCCTGCGATGTCTGAAGCACAGCAGTTGATCACAAAGGTAGCCCCAACCAAGGCCACTGTTTTGCTATTGGGTGAATCCGGCACCGGAAAGACGCTAGTTGCGCGGATAATACATGAGCTGAGTGGCAGAGCACGTTCGTCGTTCATAAAAGTCAATTGTGCAGCGCTTCCTGATAACCTATTGGAGTCGGAGCTTTTCGGATATGAAAAAGGAGCCTTCACCGGGGCCGCTGAACCAAAAGCGGGACGGGTTGAAGAGGCTGACGGCGGCACGCTCTTCCTTGATGAAATAGGGGAACTCCCCAGGGTGCTTCAAGTGAAGCTATTGAGGTTCTTGCAGGATCGTGAGTTCGAACGCCTGGGAAGCACAAAAACAAGAACCGTGGACTCCAGAATAATAGCAGCGACGAACAGAGACCTGAACGAGGCGGCTGCTGAAGGTTCGTTCCGAGAAGACCTTTATTATAGATTGAACGTGTTCCCCATCAGTGTACCGCCGCTCAGAGACAGGATCGAGGACCTAGTGCCCTTGATCGATTTCTTCTGCGCCAAAATCTTTCGGGAGTACGGATCTGTTCTCCAATTCACAAATTCAGCCCTGGAAGCTCTCCTAAACTATTCCTGGCCTGGAAACGTGCGGGAGATGGAAAACCTGATAGAACGACTGGCCATAATATTTGGCGAGGCCATGATAAAATCCTCAGACCTGTCCCCGTACCTCTCTCACGAGGGCAAACCCGAAATCACGAAAGATCGGCCATCGCTCGGTTCGCTCCGAGACCGGGAAAGGCAGGATGTCCTTGACGCTCTTGAGCGAAACAACTGGATGCAATCGCGTGCAGCACAGGAACTGGGGATAACTTTGAGGCAGATGGGCTACCGAGTGAAGAAATTCGGACTCGGCGACGTGCTAAAACGCAGGAAATCCACTTCGCAAGCGTCCAGATGGCGGCTCAACGAGGACAGTCCTGCAAGTTCTCTTTCATAAAGAACCACCGAAATTAGGAAGAGGGAAAGTTTCGGGAACCCGCCTTCCGAATGGGAGAATATGCGGGAACCCGCTTTTTGTGCAAGAAGCCGGTTCCCGCACCCTCCGGCAAGAACTTTCATATGGCTAGCGTTATATCAAGGGCGATGTAGATCCCAGAGCGAATGCATGATGGTAGGGCGGCCCGTGGCCGCCGGGTTCCTTTTCCTGGGCATTCGGGTGAGGTCATGAAAGATGTCGGGCACGGCCCGACCTCTCATTGCATGAGCCTTCCACATAAAGGTGGGTGCTAATTGAATAGATGCTGAAGGCTATGTCAACCATTTAGTCCCGCGTTTCGCGGGATTTGGGAAAGGGTTTGGGTCCCGCTCAGAACGCGGGATTGCAAAAAAAGGTTTTCCCCAAAAATCCCTTCCTATGCCGCTCATCCGCATCCGCTCGCGTTTCCGGAGCATCCGGTCGCTGGGCAGCATCCCTTGCGCCGGCCTTTCAACGATGCAAGGTCGCGGTTGTTGTAAATCGCCTCCAACCCCACCTGAATGAAACCGTTCATTTCGACCGCTAGTATCCGGCTTTCGTCGAGGACTTGTCTTGGCGTGTCACCGATACCACTCACCAGCACCGCACGGCAATCGTTGAGGACTTCCGCAAGCGCATACCATCTATTGACACCAGTGCCTTTTTCCGGCGCTTTTCGCTCTTCTACCAGGCAATATCCATCCTGTGATTGGCCCCATATCTGAAAGCGATCCGCCTCTCCCAGGTGCTGATTCACGAGTACACCTTCCATCGTTGCGACAGCCACGTAGGGCTTGCCATCACAACGAATGGGAAACGTGGTCGAACACTCGAAAAGAAGCGGTCTGAACTCGGGCAAACGGTCGTCATCCAGTAGTCCCACTGCATCGGCTCTGCACCTGGTACAATGCCGCATTTGGGGAATAACTTCTTCCGCACTGGCACGCACGTCCGCCATCAGTTCGGGACTCGGTTCGCCAATGCTTTCGAAAGGGGTCCCATGGTTCGGATACATGGTCATACAATTTTGAATGTCGACGCCAAGCTCCGCCATTTTGGCTGCGACTTCGAGCACGTGGTGTTCATTCACTCCGGGAATGACTATCGTATTGATCTTGATCCGTATGCCGTTAGCCTTCAGCGCAGTTATGGCGCTAATCTGCCGTTCAAGGAGCAGCTTGGCCGCCTGCACACCTCGGTAAACTACTTTGCCGTCACGGACCCAACCGTACACCCTGGCGCTTATGTCAGGATCTACCGCATTCACCGTCATGGTGACGTGGGAGACATTCCATTTCGCGAGTTCACCGATGTAGGGCTCAATGTTTAGACCATTCGTGGCGAGACACAGGAGAAGATTCGGAAACTTTTCCCTGACTAGTCGGAGCGTTTCCATCGTGACTTTGGGATTGGCGAACGCATCACCAGGTCCAGCGATACCGGCCACGGTTATGTTCGGACTCTTTTCCAATACTCGCTCAAGATACAGGAGCGCTTGATCGGGAGTGAGCACTGAACTTGTGACCCCTGGTCTACTCTCATTCACACAGTCGTACTTCCGGTTGCAGTAATTGCACTTGATGTTGCAGTCCGGAGCCACGGGAAGGTGAATTCGCCCGCATGAGGCTTTTGCATGCACATTGAAACATGGGTGATGGTCTATATTAAGCCCGTTCATTTTCTGAATTCCTCTTACATATAGGAGTAACCTATGGGTGAATTCTCCTGTTTTGAGGCTATAACGGTGTTGATGATGCTGTCCAGGAGTGACTGCGCCCCGCGATATCCCAAGTGTAGAATTCTATGACCCCCAAAGCGATCGTGAATGGGAAAACCGACCCGAATAAGAGGGATGCCCCATCTTTTCGCAAGGTGATAGCCTTTGCTGCTACCTATGAGCAGGTCGGGTTTCAGCGCCTCGGCTTCTTCGGCGATACTGTAGAAATCCACTCCCTCCCGAACCTCTGGCACCTCCGGCAGCAACCCTTGTACAACTTGCCTGATGGCCAATTCGAAATTCCGGCTCCGACCGCCTGATGCGCATAGGACCGGTCTAATACCAATTTCTGCGAGGAAAGCGGTGAGGCCGACCACAAGATCTTCTTCCCCGTACACAATAGCCCTTTTGCCAAAAATGTATTTGTGGCCGTCGACGTATGAGTCGATCAATCTGCCACGTTCCAGAACATGCTTTTTGGGCATCTCTCGACCTGACAGCTCTTCCAGCAATTCAAAAAGCCGGTCGGATTCTCGTAAGCCGATGGGCATGCCCAGCGAATGGAGGGGAATCCCAAATTTCTCCTCGAGGAGCTTGCCACCGGTCTGTTGAGCCAGCAGCGTGCGGCCGAATTCAATGGCCGCCTTGGACCCACCCGTGGCCCTGATTTCACGAATCGGGGTCCCACCCGACGGAAGGTTCTCGTATTCACTCAGGGCCGGAGCGTCGAGAGTTACGGATATGTCAGGCAGAATGGTCCCTTGGAGCACGAAATCGTCAAGAAGCTCCTTCAAATATCGAATGTCCGCGGGTGAAACGAACCCGGGGAAGAGAGCGACGCCCTTGTGGGGATCGGCCTCTTCGGCAAGTTGAGCAACCACGGCCTTAACTGCTCCGTGAAAACCTTCCATGTGCGTGCCCGAGTAACTGGGCGTCGACACAGCGACCAAATCGGGTGACCCGTTAGCATCAATCAGTTCGGCAAAGTTCCTGCGGAACTCATTGACGATCATCGGAACGTCGTCACCTATAGTTTCTGTGAGGCAGGTTGTCGCGATTCCGATCATGCGAGGGTTGTATTTGGACATCACGTTCTTGAGTCCCAGGTGTAAATTGGGACCGCCGCCGTACACAGCATGTTTCTCGCCGAGAGAGGAGGAAGCAATGTCCATTGGCTCTCTGAAATGACTGATAATGTACCGCCTCATATAGGTAGCGCAACCTTGCGAGCCATGCAGGAACGGCACAGCGCCCTCTATTCCGCGAAATGCCAGTGCCGCTCCTAGAGGCTTACAAAGCTTGCACGCATTTGTCGTGGAAACGTAAGCTTCAGCATGAGATTTCATCATCTTACAATCCCTCTAACTTCTCTTTATTAATCGGGGACTGGCAGGATTTGGCTCACGCAACGCAGGCAGGGTCCTGCATTCCGCGTGTATCGGCATAATCAGTGTGCGATCGAGAGACCGACCTGCCGGCATTTCGCGGCACGAAACGCCAGACCGGGCTCATGACCGAGGAATGGACCTCTCTTGCGAAATTGATCATGCCTACAAATCCTGCCAAAGCTTCTTTACGCTCGTGATTGTGGTCGCAGAAACCGACTCCGAGCTTGTGTGCAATCGGTCGCTCTTTTACGCCTCCCACGAAAATGTCCACTGCCTTCTCTTGGAGGAATGCTGACAATTCCAGTGGGTTGGAATCGTCGACAATTATGGTCCCTTCGTCGGTTATTTCGTTGAGTTCCCGGTAATCCTCTTCTGTACCGGTCTGAGACCCGACCATCACGACATCCATACCGAGGAGGCGAAACGCCTTGACCAGAGAAAAGGCCTTGAACGCACCTCCCACGTAAATAGCCGCCTTCTTACCCTGGAGGTCCTGACGATAGCGCATTAATTCCGTGTAGATGCCCTCAAGCTCTTTTTTGACGAGCATTTGCGTGCGCTCTAGGATCAGAGGATCCTGTTCAGCGAAGAAACGGGCCACTGTGTAAAGAGATTCAGCCATGTCGTCGATGCCGAAATAGGAGACTCTCATAAACGGAATGCCGTAGGAATCCTTCATCATGAGCGCCAGGTCCATAGTCGAGCCCGAGCACTGAACCACATTGAGCGCGGCCCCGTGTGCTCGCTGAATGTCCCCGATGCGGCCGTCGCCGGTAATATTGGCGACTACTTGTACCCCCATGCGCTCGAAGTATTCTCGAATGATCCAGATTTCGCCCGCGAGGTTGAAATCTCCGAGGATGTTTATACTGAGAGGTGAAATCCCTGACGTGTCCTTAGTGCCGATGAGCCGAAACATAGCCTTGCAAGCAGCGTTGTACCCAGCCCGTTTGTTGCCTTTAAATCCCTCTGATTGCACCGGTAGCACCGGTATACCGGTTCTCTTCGCGACACGTCCGCACACCGCTTCCAGATCGTCTCCGATGATGCCGACGATACACGTGGAGTACACGAACGCTCCCTTGGGATCGTGGCGTTCGATCAGCTCTAGTAACGCGCGCTCCAGCTTCTCCTCGCCGCCGAAAATAACATCTCGCTCCTGCAGATCCGTGGAAAAACTGAGACGGTGCAGCGCCGGACCGGACGAGAGTGCCCCGCGGATGTCCCATGTATATGCGGCGCATCCAATGGGTCCATGGACCAGATGCAGAGCATCAGCGATAGGATAGAGCACCACGCGGGAACCGCAGAATACGCAGGCCCTTTGGCTGACTGCACCGGCCAGGCTGTCTTTGTTGCAGGACATTTGGAACGGCTGATCGCCTTTCCGATAAATCTGGTCGTGTCTTTCGGAGAAAATTGAGGTTGTCATCGGATCCGCTTCCTTTTAATAACGGTTGATCTCTTGTTTTCCAGAAAAGAAACGGTTAAGGGAACTCTCTAAGCTGCCCATAATATCTACACAGCCTTGATACACCGCTAATAGGTTAGAGTTTTTGCCGGAGGAGCCGGGAATCCCGCGTCTCGCGGGATGGCCTTCTCAGCGCCCCTACTGATCCTCTGGCGAAAGATCCTGGCGCCCTGTTTTGGTTCCGGCTGCAGGCGGCGTTTTAATAAATCGCCTGAGAAAGCTGCGGCCACACTTTCATGCCTGACGGCTTACGTCAGCAGATAGTTCTCGGCAGGCCCACCGTTTTCCAGGGAGTCCAGGATCTCGTCCACCGCTTCCTCACTGGAAACACCATGGTACCAATATGCTTGGGGATAGATGACCATTACGGGGCCTTCGTCGCACAGATTCATGCAGCCTGTAGTGGATACCATGGCGTTCAGGCCTCGGTCTGCGATCTCTTCTTCAAGATGAGGGATCAATTGCAAAGATTCTTTCTTGATACACATCCCTTTGGCTTCAGTGCCTCGAAAACTGGCGCAGACTAAAATATGATGATCCGGCTTTTGCATTGCAGTTATCCTTTTCTGTTTGATGGCTCTTGCCAGAGCTTGATGTTTGATCTTTTGTTTTGTTTTCCTACATCACGAGTTCAAAACGCTCTTCCAGGGCGTCCCGATCCTGCCGATCCAAAATGGCGTCCAATATCTTTTCCAGCAGGCGCATTCCGCCGCGATAGCCGACCGTCGGGAAGTAGCTGTGGCCGATGCGGTCCAGAATGGGGAAGCCGTAGCGAACCAGCGGGATGTCCTCATCGCGGGCGACGTACTTCATGTATGTGTTGCCCATGAGCAAATCCACTGGTTCGTTTTTTATCCACTGATGCAGCAGGAACAGGTCGCCCGGAGCGCGAACATTCACAGGGTGAGGCACGTCCCGCGTGAGATCGCGGATGCGGCTCTCAAATTTCTTGCCGGACGTTCCCGTCACGATATGTATCGGCCACATATCGATAGAGACCAGAAACTCGGTCAATGCGATGAGGTGATCGGGGTCACCGGCAATCGCCACTTTTTTCCCGTAAAAGTACTGGTGCATATCGGTGACGATATCCAAGAGTTGGCCGCGTTCCTCATTCAAGGCTTCAGGCACATTGATTCCCGCGGTTTTCCTTAAGGTATCTACAAACCGGTCTGTGGCCTTGAATCCAACGGGCAGGTCGAGGAGTTCACAGGGCACGTGGCATTTGTTATCCAACGCCCGCGCTGCAGGTCCCGAAGCTAGCCGTCCCAGAGCTATGGTCGCCAAGCTGTCGCCGATGGTCGTGAGGGCCTCCACAGTCACGCCGCCCTTGGGGAACATCTCGTACTTTCCCGTTTGCGGTCGGTTGAGGACCCTGGACGTATCCGGGAACATCACCGTATTGACCCCCATCATGCCGGCGATACGCTTGATTTCCTCCATGTCCGACGGTTCCACGTAACCGGGGATGATGTTAATTTGTTCAATTTTCTTCCCGTTGGACTGCGCAAAATAGTCCACCATCGCCTTGGTCATGCCGGCGAATCCTGTGACGTGAGTCCCAACATAACTCGGGGTGTTCACATGGATGACGTATTTGCCCTGGGGAATTTTGCCGTCCGCTTCGGCTTTGCGAACAATCTGCGGGATGTCATCGCCGATGGTTTCCGACAGACACGTAGTGTGCACCGCGATGACGTCCGGTTCATAAATGGTGAATATATTGTCGATAGCTTGTACCAGATTGGCCTGTCCGCCGAACACCGATGCACCTTCAGTGAAGGAACTGGTCGCGGCCATCACCGGTTCTTTGTAATGGCGTGTAAGAGTGCTCCTGTGGTAGGCGCAGCAACCCTGCGAGCCATGACTGTGCGGCAGGCAGCTGTGAATGCCCAGCGCGGCATACATGGCGCCAATCGGTTGGCAAGTCTTGGCCGGGTTCACGGTCAAGGCTTTGCGTTCGTTGATTTCTTTCGGGGTATGTCGCAATAACATGAGTGGATCCTTCCTAGATGGCTCAATCACACGCGTACTTCGCAGCCAGCTCCGGGTTTTCCTGCCAGGGAGCTTTGAGGTACTTCCAGATCTGGGAGTTCACCATGCGATCAATCTCCTTGTAGAAATTGATAGCTCCCCTGAAGCCCGCGTAGGGTCCGCCGGAATCGTAGCTGTGGAGTTGTTTCATGGGGATCCCCTTCTTCTGTATGGCGAACTTCTCTTTGATCCCAGCACAGAAGATGGCCGGCTTGTATATATCGATGAGCCGATCGGTTTCATACTGGCTGATGTCGTCGATTACCAAGGTGCTCGCTGGCATCTCGCGCATCATGCCGTCGTAATCTTTGAAGCGAAATCCCTTTTCCTGGAGTCGCTCCAGTTGCTCAGGCGTCTTGCGGGCGCGGAATCTTTCCGGATCAGGCTGGACCTCCAGCTCCTCTATGTTACGGCTGTCCGCGTCTACCTTGAGGAAGGGGATTACGTTGCGGCCTTCATAATCGTCGCGATGTGCGAATTCATAGCCCGCGGATATGATCTTCATGCCGATTTCCCGGAAAAGCTCCTGGTAGTGGTGAGCGCGGGAACCACCCACAAAGAGCATGGCCACCTTTCCTTCGCAACGGGACCGCACGTCATCGCGCACCTTGATAACCTCCGGCATTTCACGTGCGATGACTGCTTCGACACGCTCGATCAATTCCGGATCTTCGAAGTATTTGGCGATCTTCCGCAGGGACTTTGCGGCCGCTTCCGCCCCAATAAAATTGATCTTGATCCAGGGAATCCCGAATTTGGTCTCCATCATTTCCGCCACATAGTTGATGGAGCGATGGCACATGATGGTGTTGAGATCCGCGGTGTGGGAATTAGCAAACTGGTCGTATGTGGAATTGCCGCTGAAGGTGGAAACAACGGTGATGCCGCAGTCATCCATGATGCGGTCGATTTCAAATGCATCCCCACCTATGTTGTACTCACCGAGCAGGTTGATCTTGTATTTGCCTTCTCTGACGTTGTCATTGAGGCCAACGACGTGCGTGAAAATACCGTTATTGGCAAGGTGGTGGCCGGCGGACTGGCTGACGCCCTTGTAGCCTTCGCAACTGAACCCGAAAACATTGATTCCGAGCTTTTCCTTCATCTCTCGTGCTACAGCATGCACGTCGTCACCGATGAGTCCCACCGGGCAAGTGGCGAAGATGCTGATGGCCTTGGGTTTGAATAGATCGTAGGCTTCCTGGACTGCCGCCCGGAGCTTCTTTTCGCCCCCGAACACAATGTTTTCTTCCTGCATGTCCGTGGAAAAGCAGTAGGTCATATAGTTCTCGTCCGTCGGCCCGTGCGTCCGCGTCTGATTGCGCCGGGTGAGCCAGCTATAGAAGCCGCACCCGATAGGACCGTGGGTGATGTTCACTATGTCACGAGTAGGCCCGAGGATGACGCCCTTGCAGCCTGCGTAGGTGCAGCCTCGCTGAGTTATGATGCCGGGTATGGTGCGAGTGTTGGCCGTGATTTCCGGCGCACCTTGGCTTTCGGCCGCTTGTTGGTTGATGATAATTTGCTTGGCCCGTTTCCGAGCCACTTTGGTCGGGACTTTTCTCAAGAGTTCCTGTTTTACTTCTTCAGGGTCAATGGATTCGGCCCCGAGGTTGATAGTTTCATCATTGGCTGATGTCATGGTCTTCTCCCGTAAACAAACAACCGTTCAAGCGGTTTCGCGTTCCGGCAGTTTTCAGGACTGCACGTGCCTCTGCCCCGAACTGCACAGACCCAATATGCTCTAACGCATTTTGCCGTCCGATGCGTCCGGTTCACCTTTTGATTGCTCACTGAGGGTCATATCTCATCGAGAACTCTGTCGCCGCCTTCACCGGTGCGCACGCTTACGGACATGTTAACCGGCATGACGAAGACCTTGCCATCACCTGACTTGCCGGTTTTATTGACGTCGATAATGGTGCTCACCGTCATCGGCACCAGCTTTTCCGGTACCACTATTAGCAGCAAGCGTTTGGGAATGAGGCGCTGGCTCTGCCCGAGCTGCGCAATGGCTTCCTCGTAACCCTTTTCCGCTCCGCCCAGGAGATGAAAATCCACCAGACCTTTGCCTCTCCCCAGGACATCCTTGGCGGTCATGGAGGAAATGCCTGCATCGGAAAGCGCCTTTTTGGTCTTGTTCATCATGTTCATGCGTATGATGGCCATGACTTCTTTCATATCTTCACCTCTTCGGTCCCTCCGGAAACCGTCTCCTTGACGCCCGAGCTAATGGTGTAGACTTCCTCCACCGGGCTCACAAAGATCTTGCCGTCACCGTAGGCTCCCTTGTCCCCGGTACGTGCAGCCTTGATCACCGTTTTGACGACAAAATCCTTGTCCTCGTCAGGCACGACGGTGATGAGCAGTTCCTTGGGGATCTCGTCGTAAGTGATTTCACCAATCTTTATGCCGCGCTGCTTACCGCGGCCGACTACCGACACCTTTGTCACCGCCGGGAAACCGGCGTCCATCAACGCGGCCAAGACTTCATCCAGTTTCGTGGGCCTTACGATGGATCTGATCATCAACATTTCCGTCACCTCGTGTTGTTATTAGCTGTAAGCTTTGAAACCAGGTTCAGCCAGCCAGCCCGTGCTGGACCAAAAGCTTTTCGAGGTCATCCGTGGCTATTGGCTTGGGAACAACATGCATTTTGTTGTCTTCGATCTTCTTGGCCAACGTGCGGTATTCGTCGGCTTGAGAGTGCGTCGGATCGAACTCGATGACTGTTTTTCGATTGATTTCCGCTCTCTGCACCATATTGTCACGCGGCACGAAGTGGATCATTTGAGTTCCCAATACTTCGGCGAACGCTTCGATCACCTCTGTTTCATTATCCACCTTGCGGCTGTTACAAATGAGACCGCCCAGTCGAACACCGCCTCCGTCAGCAAATTTGACGATACCCTTGCAGATGTTGTTGGCAGCATACATGGCCATCATTTCACCGGAGACCACAATGTAGATCTCCTGGGCCTTGCCTTCACGAATGGGCATGGCGAAGCCGCCGCAAACCACGTCACCCAAAACGTCATAGAAGGCGTAATCGAGCTTCTCACTGTCTGAATAGGCCCCGAGCTGTTCCAGGAGATTGATGGAAGTTATGATGCCGCGTCCGGCGCAGCCCACTCCAGGTTCCGGCCCGCCCGATTCAACGCATACGGTGCCTCTGAATCCGGTTTTACGGATATCTTCCAGATCGACGTCTTCACCCTCGGCCCGCAATGTGTCGAGCACGGTCTTTTGGGAGAGGCCCCCAAGCAGAAGTCGGGTCGAGTCTGCTTTGGGATCGCAGCCGACAACCATGACCTTGCGTCCCATTTCAACAAGACCTGCCACCGTATTTTGGGTCGTGGTGGACTTACCGATGCCGCCTTTGCCGTAAATTGCTATTTTTCTCATATTGGCGTCCGCCTTTCATTAAGTTCTGCCGAGGTAAAAGCAACAAGTGTGCCATCTTGATAAAAGGAAAGACGACATGTGGTAACGTGCTATTATTACAATGACGATTTGTTAAATCCCTCGAACGGATGACACCTAGCGGCTTTGGATTCTTAAGCTTGAGTTACAAAAATGTAAGCGTAATGGGTTACATTTTTGTAAGTAGAAGGCCAGACAGAAAACCGGGGACCCCTTGCCTGAACCAGGAGGGGGAGGGAAAGAAAGAATGCGGGGGAACCCGCTTCTTGGAATCCCGCGTTCCGCGCGGGACCGCACCCTCCGGCAAGAACTTTCATATGGCTAGCGGTATATCAAGCACGATGTAGATCCCATGGTGAATGCGCGATGGTAGGGCGGCCGTGGCCGCCGGGATCTTTGGCCCCCATTGGCTGAGGCATGAAAACAATGTTGGGGACGGCCCGCAAGCTCCAGGCGCCGGAAGGGAAGAATTCCGGGAACCGGCTTTTTGCATAAAAAGCGGGTTCCCAGCATTCTTCCGCCACAGCCGTCTTCGTCGACAAATTTATGGCTTTGCCCGAGTCAGGGCCTTGGCCGCGACGTCCCGCTCTGAAGTCTTTCGAACTACCTCGTCGATGACCTCCAGCAGCTTCAGAATGTCGACCGGCTTTCGGACGATTGCATCTACCCCGTTTTGTTCGGCCATGCTGTCTTCGTCTGCCTCGCGGTCCCAGCCGGTGATCAGCACAAACGGCGTCTTGGGCATGCCCTTTTCGGCACAAATGCTCTTTATGGCCGAGGCAACCTGCCAACCGTTAATCTGGGGCATTCCAAGATCGCAAAGCACTAAGTCCACTTGGATGGTCTTGAAGATTTCAATTGCTTTAATGCCTGATGAAGCTGTGAAAACTGTTTGACCTGATTCCGACAATCCGTCTCCGAGTACAGTGGCAACGGCTTCCACATCATCTACGACAAGCAGACGAAGCGCAGGAATCACGTGCGGTTTGTCGGCTGATTCTTCTTCGTCTGCAGGCCCATTAGCAAAAGGCAACTTCACGGTAAAGAGAGAGCCCTGGCCCTCAGCGCTCTCAACAAAAATATCGCCCAAATGCTGTTTGACGATTCCCAGACTACATGCGAGCCCCATTCCGATCACCTGGGGGCCCTTGGTGGTGTGGAACGGCTCAAAGACCTTTCCGAGATCCTCCTTGGAGATCCCGATCCCGTTATCAGCGATGCGGATTACCACGCTGTCATCTTCGACGGAACTGCTGATTCTTATCTCTCCTCCGTTTGGCAAGGCTTCGGTAGCATTCTGGATAAGATTCATGACAACATCAAAGAGCTCAGCCTCCCGTCCCCGAACCGGGCAACCACTTTGTAGATCCGAAGCCAGGGATATCTTGATCTCCTCACTTTCCGCCTTAGTTTCCCACAAGGGCCGGCTCATTTGAATTGCATTCCCAATTGTAAAGGCGATGTCAAAGACTTTTCCTGCCTGGGCTCCGTTCCGGGATTTGATACGTACGAAATCCTGGAGCCGCCTGACGGTGTGGGAACTCCGATGAGAGCTGTCAAGTATCCGCTCAAGGTCCTTTCGTGCCTTGGATAAGTCTCCTGCATCGAGATTTGCCAATGCAAGCTGTGCCGAGCCCATCACAATTTGGAGGAGGTTGTTGAAGTTATGAGCCACCCCGCCGGCCAATTCTCCTACCGCCTTGAGTCGTTCGGAGCGCAGGAGAAGCTGTTCGGCACGTTTCCGGTCGGTTACGTCCAGACAATATTCTATCACCTGTTTGACGGTCCCTTCATTGTCGAAGATCGGATAGGCATAAACGTCAACATGCTTGGCCTTGCCTTCGTTGTCATAGTGAAGATGCTCTACGACCATCGGGCGACCGGTTTTCTTAACTTCTTCGAGCGGGCAGGGATGTTCCAGCCCTTCACACGGATTACCGCCTCTGTGGGTAATGGCATAACAAGTTGACTGTTCCCCGATGCCCGCGGAGATCGCAGCGGGATTAGCCTTCTTGACCGTGTAATCATCCGCATCAACTATGTAGAAGGGATGGCTCAAGGATTCGAGGACAGTGTTGACGAATTCGTGCTCAGCCTGAATCGTTTTCTGCGCTTCTTCACACTCTGCAATTTCTTTGCGAAGTTGTGCATTGAGGGCTTCCAGTGCAGCTATGCGTTCTGGTACGTGCTCCTCAAGTTCATTCCGTGCGTTCAGGATTTGTTCCTGCTCCGGTTGATTCGCCGACAGTTGCTTTTTTTCCGGAGTCAGATCCTCGATATCGGGAATCAGGTCCGCATCTATGTCACGAATCCCCCACTTCTCTTCAGTCTCAAAGCTCCCAGTTCCGGAAAATTTGTCGCCATTCATGATTGTCCCTCCAGAAGCAGGCCAGGCCTTTATCATCCCAAACCATTGTCGCATGTTCTCACCAACTTGGTAATGCGGACCGCCTATACGCCTTCAACAGTTGAGATGCGCTTTGAGACAATTGGATTCAAATATTGTTGCACGAGTATTTGCCAATGACCTACTTCATGAAATGCCTCGACCGAGCAGACACGTTCGCTAAAATGGTCAAGACGACCATTGCGTTTGTTTCAATTTTGATAATTACTCTGTCGTCACTTTTTTGCCGATTTCCTCACTTAGTATGAAGGGGCGTGCGTAGCCTCATCGGGAGGGAGGTCTGGTTTCCCCGGTGGCCTTCTCTAGAAAAGGAACACCAGTTTCGGGTCACCTGGCCGCAGCAGATAGAAGCAGACTTGATCAAGACCGCTATGGTGAGACTCGACAGGATCTTCAGACGCAGGAACATGCGGGCTCGCATAGTCATGATAATCCAAGATTCGATCTGGGTGGAGGCTCCGCACCGAGAAACCGAGCAGGTCCGGCACTTGATGCGACGGATGATCACCACGGCCGGGAAGCTTAACGTACCGCCGGCAGTGGAATTCGAGCAGCAGAGGCCCCTGGCAGTGCAGCACCTCAAGAAAAGGTCCACCGACCAAAAACTGCAACGTTGTGGAATAGAACCTTTCTCATTCAGATGGGCGATGGCTCCGGGGTAGTGGCATTTGCGAAGATGCCGTGCTCGGGAGACTGCTCGGCAAGGGCCAACGAGCCGAATAACCAGTTGCTTTTTCAGCATTTCCAAGCTAGACTGCAAAACTGGGGGTTTTTACCTTGCTTTCGAGACAACTCCCTCGTCCTGAGCTGACCGAGATGGATTGAGAAGGGCAGTGAGATGAACCAGGACAAGCTGCTAGCGGAGATTGACGGCCTGCGTCGCCGGGTGGCGGAGTTGGAAGATATTCGGGTTCGTCTTATGGACACGGAGCGAGCCCTACGCGAAAGCGAACTCAAGCACCGCACGTTGTTCGAGACTGCCAGCGACGCAATCTTGCTGATGCACCATGACCGGTTCATTGACTGCAACTCCCGGACGCTGACCATTTTTGGCTGCAGCCGCGAGGAAATCGTCGGTGCTCCGCCCTATGAATTTTCACCACCAACCCAGCCGGACGGAGGAAGTTCCGAGGACAAAGCCCTGGAGAAGATCAACCTGGCGCTGACCGAAGGGCCGCAGCTCTTTGAATGGGAACACTGCTGGCGGGATGGAACGCCGTTCATGGCAGAGGTGAGTTTGAACCGCCTCGATCTGGACGGTGAGACGCTGCTGCAGGCCATCGTGCGCGACGTAACTGATCGTAAGAAGGGGGAAGAAAAGCTAGTAGAGAGCGAACGGAAGTACCGCGAGCTTGTGGAGCACGCCAACAGTATCATTTTGCGTTGGACGCGTGACGGAAAGATCACCTTCCTGAACGAGTTCGGTCAGAAATTCTTTGGCTACTCCTCCGAAGAGATTCTCGGACGCCACGTGGTGGGAACGATCGTCCCGAGAACGGACAGTAGTGGCCGTGACCTGGGTTCGCTGATGGATCAGATTCTCGCGGACCCAAAAACGTTCGAACAAAACGTCAATGAGAACATGCGGCGCAGCGGAGAGCGCGTCGGCATAGCTTGGACCAACAAAATCGTGCCGGATGAGCAGGGACAGGTGGCTGAGGTCCTGAGCATCGGCACGGACATCACGGAACTCCAACGGGCCCAGGAAGAAATCAATGAGAGGAACGAGGAAGTGCTCTCTATCAACCGGATTGTATCGGCCGTCACGGGTTTTCTGGATCTTAGGGGAGTCCTGGAACAGGTGTTGGACGAGGCGCTAGAGTTGGTCGGGTTGGAGGGTGGCGCGGTCTGTTTGGTGGCGCCGAATGAGACATTGGAATTGACCGCCAACCGGGCCGCCTCCGGGGCCACTATCCGGGACTGGACCACCAACAGTGTCAGAGTGGGCGACTGCCTTTGCGGCGAGTGCGCCCGCACCTTAGAGCCGTTAATTTTCCGCAACAGCGACGAGGTCCTCGCATACGCCACGCGGGAATCCACACCCGGAGAACCGATTCATTTCCACGCCGCGTTTCCGCTGGTAACGGCCGGCAGGTGCGTCGGCGTTTTGTGTGTGTTCACACGCACCGAAAGGAAACCGTCGGAGCAGCGGCTGAAGCTCTTGGAAACTGTCACAGGACAACTGGCCCTGGCCATTGACAATGCCCAACTCTATGAGGCATCCCGGAGCCACGCTGTGGAGTTGGAGCGGATCGTGGCCGAGCGCACCAGGGAATTGGCACATGCCAAGGAGCGGGCCGAAGCGGCCGACTATATCAAATCCGCCTTTCTGGCTACTATGTCGCACGAGTTGCGCACTCCACTCAATTCAATCATCGGCTTCACCGGCATCATACTGCAAGGGCTGGCAGGGCCGTTGAACCAGGAACAGAGCAAGCAGCTCGAAATGGTCCGCTCCAGCTCCCGTCACTTGCTGACGCTCATCAACGACGTGCTCGACATCTCCAAGATCGAAGCAGGCCAACTCGAGGTCGCCAATGAACGCTTCGACTTGCGTTCATCTATCAACAAGGTAGTGGGCATAGTGGCGCCGCTTGCGGAAAAGAAAGGTCTGGCACTCCGCGCAGACATCGCTCCCGAGGTGGACGAGGCGGTCGGGGACTCGCGGCGTGTTGAACAGATTCTACTGAACCTTCTTAACAACGCCATCAAGTTTACCGATCTCGGTGGAGTCGCTCTGGAGGTTCAATCGATTCCCGATTTCAAGTCCGCGGGCAGAATTTTCGGACAGCCTGCCGTTAGACTGAGCGTATCCGACACAGGTATAGGGATCAAGCCCGACGACCTGGCGACCTTGTTTCAACCGTTTCGGCAGATTGAATCCGGTCTGTCGCGGAATTACGAAGGGACGGGCTTGGGCCTGGCTATTTGCCGACGCCTGGCAGATTTGATGGGCGGCGAGATTAGCGCTGAGAGCACGTGGGAGAAAGGCAGCACGTTTAGCTTCACGCTGCCGCTGAAAGGATCGAGCCGATCATGAAAGCGAGAATTCTGCTCATTGAAGACAATGAACAAAACCGCTACCTGGTAACGTTCCTTCTGGAGCAACGCTGCCACGAAGTCGTGCCGGCGGCGTCCGGACCGCTGGGGCTCGAACTAGCCACCAAGATCAGCCCTGACTTGATAATTCTCGACATCCAGTTGCCGGGAATGGACGGCTACGCTGTGGCCCGCGCTTTGAAAAGCGATCCCCGGCTGAAATCCATTCCCATCGTCGCGGTCACGTCCTACGCCATGGTCGGGGACCGGGAGAAAGTCTTGGAAGCAGGAGCGGAAGGCTACATCGAGAAACCCATCAATCCGGAGACGTTCGTAGCCGAAGTCGAACGCTTTCTTCGGTCCCCCGGTGAGGAGGCTACCCCATGATCCGCGTGCTCATTGTGGATGACAAGCCGGAGAACCTCTACCTGCTGCGTGCGCTCCTGCAAGGCCACGGTTACGCGGTGGACGAGGCCCGCAACGGAGCAGAAGCGCTGACCAGAGCTCGCCAGGAACCGCCCAGCCTGCTCATCTCTGACCTGCTGATGCCGGTGATGGATGGCTACACGCTCCTGCGTCAGTGGAAGGCCGACGAGCGGCTCCAAAACATCCCATTCGTTGTCTATACCGCCACATACACCGAGCCCAGGGACGAACGTTTAGCGCTGGACCTTGGTGCGGATGCCTTCATCATCAAACCCGTGGAGCCGGAACTGTTCGTGGTCCGCATCGAGGAAGTTCTGGAGAAAAAAGCTCGCGGCGAACTGCCGCCAACCAAGGCCACAGAAGGTGACGAAACGGGCTTGCTCAAGGAATACAGCGAAGTTCTCGTTAGAAAGCTCGAGGACAAGGTTTTTCAGTTAGAGGAAGTCAACCGCGCGTTGAAGGAGGACGTCGCCCTGCGTGAACAGGCCCAAGCGGAACTCCTGCAGGCCCGCCGGGCTTGGGAGAACATTTTCCAGGCCACAGGCCACCCCACCATTATAATGGACCTGGAACACAGGATTGTTGCAGCCAACAAGAAGTGCATTCAGGTCACAGGCAAATCTCATGATGAGTTGCTGAATGCCAAGTGCTATGAAGTTTTCCATGCATATGGTGAGAGACCTCAAGGCTGCCCAACGGAGGCTCTTCTTGAATCGGGTTCGAGGGAGAGCGTGGAGATGGAGATGGAGGCTCTGGGCGGCCATTACCTTATCTCCTGCACGCCGGTCCTCGACCAAGAGGGAAACATCCGGCAAGTCATCCACTCCGCCACCGACATCACCGAGCGCAAGCGATCTGAAGACGCTCTTAGGGAAAGTGAGAAGCAGTTCCGTTCGCTATTTGAAAACAGCCTTGACGCGATACTGCTAACAGTCCCGGATGGAAGAGTACTGCGAGCAAATCAAGCAGCCTGCAAAATGTTTGGTCTGACAGAAGAAGAAATTCGTCGAATTGGAAGAGAGGGTGTTGTAGACATCACCGACCCCAGATTGAAACCAGCATTGGAAGAGAGGAAACGAACTGGAAAATTCCAGGGTGAGCTCAACTTCAAACGTAAGGATGGCAGCGTGTTTCTTGCAGAATTATCTACTGTCTTGTTCAAGGACGCGGAAGGCCAGTGGAAATCGACTATGATTGTTCGCGACGTAACTGGTCGTAAGCGATCGGAAGAGGCTCAGAAAAGACTGGCAACTGCCGTGGAACAGGCTGCTGAAGGTATCCTCATCACTGACAATCAGGGAATCATTGAATATGTAAACCCAGCTTTCGAGAACATTACAGGCTACTCGCGAGAAGAGGCTATTGGCAAAAACCCTCGCTTCCTCAAGAGCGGCCAGCATGACAATGCCTTCTACGAAGGGATGTGGCACACCATCAAGCTGGGTAACGTTTGGTCGGGGCTGCTCACAAACCGGAAGAAAGATGGAGGACTGTATCAGGCAGAAACCACAATCTCTCCGGTAAAAGACAAATCAGGCCGGATCCTAAACTTCGTTGCACTGAAACGCGATATCACGGAGCACTTGGAGCTATCCAGGCAATTGTTGCAGGCCCAAAAAATGGAGGCGTTCGGCACGCTCGCCGGCGGCGTTGCACACGATTTCAACAACATCTTGCAGGTGGTCCTCGGATACTCCGAGTTGATCCTTGGCGAGGAAAAATTTGGTCAACGTCGCCGGGCAGATGTGCAAAAGATAAATGAAGCCGCAAGAAGTGGGGCCGAGCTTGTTCAGAGGCTGCTAACCTTCAGCAGGAAGATGGAGATAAAACCTCAGCCTCTCTGCCTCAATC
This sequence comes from Desulfomonilaceae bacterium, assembly GCA_052144015.1. GTDB lineage: Bacteria > Desulfobacterota > Desulfomonilia > Desulfomonilales > Desulfomonilaceae > DATJPW01. The sequence continues at coordinate 1,660 of JBKQRG010000097.1, read as the reverse complement.
GCCGTATCAATGAAATGCGGAAAATGATCGAAAGAACCATCCCCAGGATGATCGATATACAGCTGATTCTTGATGAGGATCTGGCCGCGATCTATGCTGACCCGGCTCAAATTGACCAGATCATAATGAACGTTGCGGTCAATGCACGGGATGCCATGCCCGATGGAGGGAAGCTAATATTCGAGACCACCAATGTAGTCCTCGACGAAGAATATGCGCGACGGCATGTCGAGTCCGAACCCGGCAACTATGTCCTGTTGGTGGTCACGGACACTGGTTCGGGCATGGACAGAGACACTTTGGAGCACATCTTCGAGCCCTTTTTCACGACCAAAGAGGTGGGTGAAGGAACAGGGTTGGGCCTCGCAATGGTCCATGGAATCGTGAAACACCATGGAGGGCATATCGGGTGTTACAGCGAACCGGGTCAGGGAACTACATTCAAGATCTATTTCCCTGCCCTGATCTCGGATGAGGAAAAGGGGGAAATAACAGTCAGGAAAATGCCGCGAGGTGGATCTGAGACCATTCTCCTTGTGGATGACGAGGAACTGATTCGGGACTTCGGCTCCAGGATGCTCACAAGTGCCGGGTACAAAGTGATCACGGCATCCAATGGCAAGGAGGCTTTGGAGACGTACAAAGCACGCAGCGATGAGATAGCGCTGGTTATCCTGGACCTCATAATGCCTGAAATGGGCGGTGAGCGCTTCCTCGAAAGCCTTTTGAGCCTCAACCCGTCAGCGAAGGTAATCATCGCAAGCGGCTACTCGCCTGACGGTCCGACCAAGGATGCTCTCGCTGCAGGGGCAAGGGGGTTCGTGAACAAGCCGTATGACATTAGGCAGGTTCTGGAAATTGTCCGCTCCGTGCTTGATGAGGAGGAGAGAGAAACAGAGGTGCCGGATTGATGCTTATGCCATAGAATAGGCTTCGATGATCCTTTTTCCAGATGGTTGGCCCCCAGATTATGATCGGCATAACGATCTCCCATCAATTACCTCAAAGCCAGTCTACCGGAATGCGAACGCCTCAGCTGCCACACAAAAGCTGGTTACTTCCCGGAAGAGGAAGTCCCGCACGAACTCAGAACACGGACCAGCTTTGGAGGATCAGGTCACTTAAGACGTTGCTTTCCCGCAATCAAAGCTTGCAGCGCCGATGTTTCCAGCGATTGTGAGAAGAAAGAATGCGCCTAAAATAAAGCTATGTATCTTCATAGTCTAGTGTCCAACAATGCTAAGATTGATCCGCATTAGATACGGAGTTTTGGTTTTGTGTCGCCACAACACCCCACTGAAGTCATGGCCGGAGAGGCGCAAAGACCTTTATGCGGACGGACACGGAAAACCTCATTCGTTTGCTCCCTGCGCTTTGAGGAGTTCTACGATTCGAGCGTGACCTTTGGTCTTTGCCAGCTTCAGGGCTGTGTCGCCATTCTTGGCTTTTGCATTCACGTCCGCGCCCTTATCGATGAGGTGTCTAACGATTTTGAAGTTCTTACCCCATTCAGCCGCCATGACCACCGCCGGGAGTAAGCATTCACTTATGCGCGGCACGGGAAGGGCAGACCAATTCATCGTGGCATGACGGCCCGGCGACTAATCGTTGAAGCTGCGCCTTCGCAGATCGAATCACGGAGGATTAGATCGGGAAAACA